>JAEDMB010000125.1 GCA_016303235.1 Oscillospiraceae bacterium | reverse complement strand
AATCCATATAATCCATAACAATATATGGGTCTGTCTTAGTTCCTGAACCTGTCATTTTAACCTCCTATATGATAACATAAAGAATATTATCTGAATGTGATTCTGCATTGTATTCAGATAAAGTCATAGCCTCAATTTTTATCTGTGATTCAAGGGTATTCACAGAAGATTCAAGATTATCAAGCCTTTTTTCGATTACGGAAGTATCAAAGCCTGCAATTTTCTGATTAATTTCAGCAAGTCCGGCAGAAACTGCTGAATTTATTTCATTTATTGTCTGTTCCTTGACATCTGGAACGGGAATGTTTTCACCGTTAGGCGATTCCCTTACGTATACAGGCGGAAGTATATATTTCAGTGAATATGAAAGCTCACCGCCGTTTGAAACAAGAGCCTGAATTTCAAGATTAAGCTTTCCCGATGCATTTGTGAATACTGAGGCAACATTCCATTCAAGTTCAAGGGAAGAAATCTTGTTTGAAACAGCAAGAACCTGTTCAGCGACTTCATTTTTTTCGTTCACGCCCTTGATTATGAAAATACATGGCAGAAGGTCAGTATCGTTGTAATAGCGTGGTATTCTGAAAGTTATCTTTTCGGAAAGCTTTTCGCCCTGAACAAAAAGATTTTTAAAAGGCAGGGTATCAATATTTTTACCGTCAGAAATTATAATCATAAAAAACCTCCTTTGTAATTTGTGAGAGCTCCGCAGTATCTCTCTGACAAAGGGCAGAAAACAGGGATTATTTAAACGCATAAGTTTAAACTTCACAGAAAATTAACAGAAATTTAATATTTCAAAAATATATGAATAATTTTTCCGTAAAAATATGGAAATTTCTATGAAAAAAGTCTTGACAAAGTGAAAAATATATTTTATAATGTGGATAAAGAACTTTTGTTCTTAATTTATTGATGAAAGGATATTCAGAAAAAATGTCAAGACGAGTAAGCCTGCCTGATTTTCTTGGAAAAGAAGATTCAGACATAAATGCACTTTTTTCCGATGAAACAGACGAAAATAACAGATTTGCAACTGTTAAAAGAATACTTCTTAAAGTGATAGAAAATGAACTTACTGAAAGGCAGAAACAAATTATTAATCTGTATTATTTTAAAAATATGAATACAGTTTCAATAGCTGATATGCTCGGAATATCTCCGGCATCAGTTTCAGTAACGCTTAAGCGTGCAAGAAACACTATTATAAAATATATGAAATACTATTTCTGAGGAGAAATTTTTATGAATACGCCAATATATGATTTCACAGAAAATCTTAACAATGAGGGAACACTCCGTTGTTTTATGCCGGGGCATAAAGGAAAAGCTCCGCAAAAATCTCTTGAAAATCTCTATAAATTCGATATAACTGAAATAAAAGGTGCTGACAGTCTTTTTGAATCAGACGGAATAATTGCACAGAGTGAAAAAAATGCCTCAAAGCTTTTCGGAACAGAATACACAGCGTATTCTGCATCAGGTTCAACGCTTTGTATTCAGGCAATGCTCACCCTTATGAAATGGGAAAACAGAAAGGCTTTTGCAGTCCGGAACATTCACCGTTCATTTTTAAATGCATGTGCATTGCTTGATTTAGATGTTGAATGGATTTATCCGGAATATTCGGGAGGTATAATATCAGGGGAAGTAAATCCTGATAAAATAGAAAACGCTCTGAAAAAATGCCGTGAGCCGTCATTTGTATATGTAACATCACCCGATTATACAGGAAGAATGTGCGATATAAAAAGCATATCGGAGATATGCCGAAGATATAATTCAAGACTTCTGGTTGACAATGCACATGGTGCATTGCTTGCATTTATGCCCGAAAATATGCACCCTATACATCTCGGAGCAGATTTGTGCTGTGATTCTGCACACAAAATGCTCCCTGCTCTGACAGGCTCAGCATATATTCACACCTCACGCCTCGAATATGCTCCGCTTATAAAAAAAGCAATGCTGTTGTATGCCTCAACAAGTCCGTCATATCCCGTTATGATGTCGCTTGACCTCTGCAACAAGTATATAAGCGAAAAAATTCATGATGATATATTAAAAAATCTTGAATATATATCAGAGCTTAAAAATAAATTTTCGGGCAGAATTGATTTTGTATCAGGAGAGCCTTTTCACATAACTGTAAAAGACTTTGACGGAAATATTTTTGCTGAACTTCTTAGAGAAAAAAATACAGAATGTGAATACTCCGATTTTGAATACACTGTACTGTTAATGTCGCCCGTATGCACTGAAAGGGATTATAAAATTCTTGAGGAATCCCTTGAGTATGCCGTTTCAAAAGCTCCCCGAACCGAAATTATAAAATCAGAATTTCCGAAAGCCGTTAAAAAAATGAGTATCCGTGACGCTGTATTTGCGAAATCCGAAAACATTCCGATTGAAAAAGCTACCGGAAGAATATGTGCAGAAACTAATATTCCTTGTCCGCCTGCAATTCCGATAGCAGTAAGCGGTGAAGTTATTACAGAAGAAATAATAAATATTTATAAAAGGTATGGCATTTTAACCGTGAATGTGGTAAAATAAAGTTATACATTCATAAAAGGAAAGTGATACATATGAAACTTATATTTGCAATTGTAAACGGAGATGATTCTGTCTCCGTATCAAAGGCACTGACAAGAGAGGGATTTTTTGCTACAAAGCTTGCATCAACAGGAGGATTTTTAAGCTCCGGAAATACAACATTTCTAATCTGTACCGATGATGACAAGGTTGAAAATGCAATAAATATAATATCATCAAAGAGCCACAGAAGAAAGGAATTTGTACAGAACAGCATGACGAATTTTTCCGGAGAATCATTCGGTTCAATTCCGGTTGAAGTACAGGTAGGCGGTGCAACTATATTTGTAACAGATGTTGAACGTTTTGAAAAGGTGTAATATGAAAATATACGGAAATCATAATCTTATAAAAACTCTTGAAGAAATGACGGAAAAAGACCGCACTGCACATACTGTATTATTTTACGGCGAAAACGGTACAGGCAAAAAAACCATAGCGGAATACTATATTCATCTGCTTATGTGTCAGAATAAAATAAACGGAAAGCCATGCTTTAACTGCAAGGCATGTCATAATATATCAGATGATATTCACCCTGATGTCATAACTGCTGAAAAAAGCGGTAAACTTGGCGGATATTCAGTAGATACCGTAAAAAAAATATGCTCTGATGTTTTTATCAGACCAAATAATTCTGATAAGAAAGTATATATTTTCAAGGACTGCAACAATATGGACGAGCGTTCACAGAATACGCTTTTGAAAATTATTGAAGAACCTCCCGAATATGCATATTTTATATTTACTGCAGAATCAAAGTCAAAATTTCTTTCTACTGTTCTTTCAAGGTGCATATCGTTCGGAGTTTCTCCATGCACTGACGAGGAATGTAAAACTGCACTTTCTGAACGTGGTCTGAATGAAAGTCAGATAAAAACTGCCGTTGAATGTTTTCACGGAAATATAGGAATGTGTCTTGATTTTACTGAAAATGAAAATCTTAAAGAGCTTGTCAATACAGTAAGGCTTGCGACCGACAGCCTTGTATCAAAAGATGAATATTCATTTGCATGCATTATTAATAAAACTGCTAAGGAACGTGAAAATATAAAAATTATTCTGACTATGCTTGACCGTATTATATGTGATGCCGTAATACTGAACTATGATAAAAATGTACCTCTTTCCGGCTGTTATCCGCAGGGGGCGGAAAAGCTTTCCGGAATATTAACATTAAATTCCGGAAATAAAATCCATGAAATTATAGAGAAATGCTGGAAAGCTGTCAGTGCAAATGTAAACACTTCTCTTTCACTGTCTGCAATGTGCGGTGAAATATTTGAAATTATCTGAAATTAAAGGAGATTTTAACTTATGACCGAAATATTAGGAATAAGATTTAAAAAGGGCGGAAAGGTTTATTACTTTTCAGCCGGTGAAAATATAAAAGCCAAAACAGGCGAAAAGGCTGTTGTTGAAACTTCAAGGGGAATAGAATGTGGTACTGTCGTAATAGAAAACAAGATGATTGATGAACAAACGATGTCATCTCCGCTTAAGCCGATACTCCGAATTGCAAATGAAGATGACCTTAATATTATCGAACAGAATAAGCAGAAAGAAAAAGAGGCATTTGAAGTATGCCAGCAGAAAATAAAATCACGCAATCTCAAAATGAATCTTGTAGACGTTGAATGTACATTTGACCGCAACAAACTGCTTTTTTATTTCACATCGGAAACACGTGTTGATTTCCGTGAACTCGTCAAAGACCTTGCAGCGATTTTCAGAACACGAATCGAATTAAGACAGATAGGAGTACGTGACCAGGCAAAAATACTCGGCGGTCTGGGAATATGCGGACGTGAATTCTGCTGTAAAAATCATCAGGGAGATTTTCAGCCGGTATCTATAAAAATGGCTAAGGAACAGGGACTCTCCCTTAATCCCGTAAAAATATCAGGAACATGCGGAAGGCTTATGTGCTGTCTGAAGCATGAACAGAATTCCTATGAGGAACTGCTTAAAATTACTCCAAAAGCAGGAGCTATCGTAATTATTCCGGACGGTCAGAAAGGCACTGTAATCGAAACAAATCTCATAACAGGAAAATTAAAGATAAAGCCTGAAAAATCAGATATTCCGGTTACGTTTGACCGTTCGGAAATAAAGCTTGTCCGTGATGCAGAAATAAAAGTCAACCGTGATGAACTTAAAAATCTCAAGAAACTGGAGGAATAATTTATGACTCCAAAGCAGAACTATCAGAAAATTCTTGACAGTGAGCTTGAAAAAATAAAGCAGTCCGGAAAAATTCCGACACTTCTTTTACATTCATGCTGTGCTCCATGTTCGAGCTATGTTCTTGAATATCTGACAGAATATTTTAATATTATCCTGTATTACTATAATCCGAATATTTCTCCCGAAAGCGAATATAAATACCGTCTTTCGGAGCTTGAAAGGCTTATATCCGAAATGCCTCTTAAAAACAGAGTGGAAATCACTCCGGCAGAATACAATCCCGATATATTCTGCAAGCTTGCGGAAGGTCTTGAAGATTTACCCGAAAGAGGTCTGAGATGTCAGAAATGTATTTTGCAGAGATTAGAGAAAACTGCCGGAAAAGCTCATGAGCTTGGTGCAGATTACTTCACAACTACTCTTACAATAAGCCCCTATAAGGACAGTGAATATATAAACAAAGCCGGTGAGGAACTTCAAAGCCTTTACGGAATAAAATATCTTTTTTCCGATTTCAAAAAGCGTAACGGATATAAGCGTTCAATAGAGCTTTCTTCAGAATATAACCTTTACAGACAAAATTTCTGTGGCTGTATTTACAGTAAAATTTTATCTGAGAAAATAAAGGGCGGTCACTGACCGCC
>JAEDMB010000014.1 GCA_016303235.1 Oscillospiraceae bacterium | reverse complement strand
TGATAAAAGCTATTCGGATTTTATGAATAAAAATTCAGAAATATTTCAGGATTCCGGAAAGATAAGCAGTGAATTAAATAAAATGCTCTGTTCCGGACAGTACAGCTGTGCATTGACTTATATCAAAGCTGTTTCTGAAATGAATGAAAATTACCGTCCTTTTTATAAATTAATGAGCATGGCTCTTGACAATCCTGCCGAAAATTGCCTTTATACCTCGGGAAGTATATTTGATATTCCTGAAACAGGTGAATTTTCGGGAACTGAAATGTATGAATACTGTATGACTGCCTGCAAGCTCCGTGCAGTTTATTACAGCGACTGCTTTTATGACTATTCAATAAACAGCTTTGCGGAGGATATAAAAAGAAGTTCTCCGGCTGAAACTTATCCTGAACTTAAAACACTGACTGATATTCTTTCAGATTTCAGAAAAGAATTCAATATCGGTATGGACAGCTTTTCCGATTACTGTATGAAAGACAAGCTGTGTGCAGAAAACGGCATAAACAAGATACAGTCAAAGGCTGTTGAACTTTATAAAAGATACTGCAATTCTTCTGAACCTTATAGCAATCTGAGAGTCAAAAGATTTACATCAGTTATTTATTCCGAAAAGGAAGAACTGATGAATATTCTTAATATCGTATGTGAGGGAAATTCTGAAAAATGCAGTGAGGCTGAAAATTTCCTTATGGAAAATTTCATAAGGGATAAGGGAAATGTTACCCCTGCTGATATATCAGAAGACAAAATCAGCAGATATATAAAAAGAGCATGGGACGAATCACTTGAAAGAATAAAGGCAAGCAGAAAAACAGTAAATTCTTCTGATGAACTTTCCAACGACCTCCGCAACCATTCTGCATATGTTCTCAGAAAAATAACTTCCGTTATCTGTGAATGGACTGAACTCGTAAAGCAGGGAAATCAGTTCGCATCTTATGAAAAAGCTCATGAAAAATATCAGCAGAAAAGAGAAACTGTTCTCGGAATACTTAACGAATTAATTATGTCAACAGATATTTCAAATACTGCTCCTGCCTCTGTTCTGAACAGAACTTTCAGAGATATATGCGGTAGAATAGACGGTTCATATGATTATTCAGAAAGAAAATACTATTTTATAGATTTTCTGAAAAGTGGTTATGTAACTCTGGATTCTGACGGCATACCTGATTTATCTTCAAAATTCTGTTCGCTTGAGGGTTTCAGCATAACGGACAGAATTATAAAGCATGCATCTGAAAGTCATAATTCACTCGAAAACAGGCTTGAAGAAATATTCAGCAAGGATATTTCAAATAATGATTACGGTTCAGCAGTTATAATAAATGAATATCTTTCACTCAGAAACAGTCTTTCCGGAAATTACAGCGAAAAAATAGAAAAAATTTCCGAATACTGCCGTTTCTCCGAACAGAAAATTTTAAGCCTCAAAAACAGTTTTGCGGAAAATATGGAGCTTGCCGACTGCAAAGGACAGTTTTATCAGCGTGAATCACTTAAAAAGCTTGTTTTGAAAGTTGCAGATATATGGTATAAGAAATGCTGTTCTTCGCATAATTACGGATTTTATTCAAAGCTCCTTGAAAGCCTTGAAAATATGATAATTAATAAATCGGAAAGCCTTAAAAATTCCGTTAAGTCAAAGCTTGAAAAATTAAATGAATTTTACGGAATTTCCGGAAGTGGTTTTGAAAAAATAAGCTCTGCAACGGAAAAAGGCAATTTTACAGTTGCTTTAAGCTATATGAGCCTTATTGCAAAAGGTCAGAGCTTACCGGAAGATAATATCATTCAGGAAGATTTTCTCAGTGGATTCTGGAGCAGATATTCGGAAAATTACAGAAAATGCACCGATGAAGTTATTTATTCAAGCGGTTCAAATCTTATTCCCGACTGGATTTCAGATGAAAAGGGTATTGAATCACTTCTTGAAAAGCTTGGCTGGAAAAACTGCAAAGCTGTTTCAAAGGGAAAAACGTCAGGCAATTCCGAAAGATTTTCTGTAACTGCTGAAAATGATACATGTCCTGTTTCCGTTTTCAGAAACAGCTTTGATGTAATCTGTATTTTTGAATATTCCGGTACTGAAAAGCTTATTTCCGGCTTTGCAAATCAGAAAAACAATACGCTTGTATTTCTCGATTATGCCCTTACAGAATCCGAAAGACGTCACATCGCAAGAAAAATAAAGGCAAGCCGTTCAGTTTCAAAGGCATTTCCGATTATTGACAGAGTAGTAATATCATATCTTGAACAGAACTATTCCGAAAATAATATAAATAATATGCTTATGTCGCTTATAATGCCGTTTGCAAAGTTCCAACCATATGAAATATCCGAAAATCCGGAAAATCTGTCTCCTCTTAATGTCAGTGAGGGAATAAATCTTGTTGTTTCGCCAATGCGATATATAGGAATGTATTTTGACAGTCCGGAAACAGTATCGCTTATACTTGCAGATTCCAATTATTGTCCGCAGGCTGTAAATTACTGGTGCTATGCTCTTGCTGAATCACTCTGCCGTGAAGACTATGCAGGATATAACGAAATAAGCAGTCCTCCTTATATTGTAACTGAAAGCCATATAAAAAAGATTCTCGGAAACAAGAAATTCCGAAACGGAATGAAAAATATTTTCATTGATATGCTCGGAAATGATGAATCAGGAATTTATTATTCATGTGCTGTTATTACAGCATATCTCTGTTGTATAAAAAATTCAGAATACGGATATACTTCCGATGAAATACGCCTTATTGCTGACAGTTACTGGATTAAAGACGTTTCAGCACTTTCTGAAGAAAAGCTTATTGAAGTCCTTGAAAATCTCTGCAATATGGGTATACTTGTAAAGGGCTTTGAAAACAGATACTTCTTTTTCCGTGAGAACTTCTGCGGTATTATCGGCAGTCAGGACGAAATTGAAGACAAGCTTCTTAAATATATGGAATAATCTATTCAGGGCGACACTTATTTGTCGCCCTTGAAAAATAATGAAAGGCAGGTAATTTATTTTGAGTGACAAAGCATCTATATGGTGGTGTCAGGTGTCAAATGCCGTAAGGGTTATGAATGATATTTCAAGTCATCTGACTGCCGAGAAAAGCACGGCTCTTTTTTTTCCGAAACATGTACCATGGTATGATTTCCTTTTCAGTCATATAAGCGAAAAGCTCCACAGAAAAAATTCAAGCAACAAGCTTGATATTATTGATGTTTCTGAAAAAATTATAAATTCTCCCGATGATGCCGGAAGAATTATATCACAGAGATACTGTCCTGAAATTGAACGCTGGCCGGGGGAATCATATGCGGAATTTCTTTCTTCAAGAGATGACATATCCCTTAACAACACATATGTATGGATAAAGGGAATAAATAAAGGCAATTATAAACACTGGTGCAGTTTTGCCGATGAATATGAAACATGTTGCAGTTCAAAAAAGAACCGTGCAACATTTATTCTTGAATACTTTGAGGACGGTGAAAAAACTGTTCCGGTTTGCAGAAATATTCATATAATCTGCTGGGAAAACGAAATCAAAAGCTATGACTATTATATGTTCTGCTCTCTGCTTGTATCGGATTTGAAGTGCAGTGATGAAATCAAGCATTATATTGCAGAGCTTGCATTCCTTTTAGGAGAACGTCATGCCGAATTTTGTGCATTGCTGACTGAATACAAGGAAAATTTTGCCGAAAATCCCGAGGAAATTCTAAGAAAATGTGCTGAAAAATTCCGTTACAGTGACGGCGAGGAAATTCAGCTTACAAGTCTTTATCTTACAGAACAAATAGTTCTGGAAGCTCAGATAAAAAATATCTTTCCTATTATTGAACGGTACAGGAGACGCTTTATAACTGATAATTACGAACAGCTGGACTTTATACTGCCAATTGAGAATAAAGTAAATGAGAAAATATCTGAACCCTATGATTTGGATATAGGAAATATTAAATATCTTATTCAGCTGGGAAAGCTTAAAATAGATTCCGAAAAGGAAAAAAAGGAACTTGATTTATTTTACAGGTCAAGAAATAAAATTGCACATAATAATGCTGTCAGCTATCAGGAAGTTAAAAAAATCCTGAGCCGTTTTTCTGAAAGCAAGTAAAAGGAGTTAATTTAATATGGAAAATTATGAAGAATATGAAATAATCGATGCTCATGCACATATCTTTCCGGATAAAATAGCCGGAATTGCTACCGAGAGCATAGGCAATTTTTACGACCTTAAAATGCGTAATATCGGCAACAGCACCAATCTTATTGAAAGCGGTAAAAAAATAAATGTATCCCGCTATCTTGTATTTTCAACCGCAACAAATCCTGCACAGGTTCATAATATCAACAGCTTTATTGCAAATGAATGTGAACAGCATAAGGAATTTATTGGTCTTGGAACACTTCACCCTCAGTCTGATGATATGGAACGTGATTTCAATCAGATTCTTGAGCTTAACCTGAAGGGCATTAAACTGCACCCTGATTTTCAGAAGTTTGATATTGATTCCAAAGAGGCTTACAAGATGTATGAAATAGCAGAGGGCAGACTCCCTATGCTTATACATTTCGGCGACAGAAGATATGAATATTCTGCTCCGAAAAAGCTTGTGCAGGTGCATAAGGATTTCCCGAATCTTAAAGTAATATCTGCTCATCTCGGAGGATATGAACGCTGGGAAGAAGCTCAGAAATATCTCGCTGGTATGGATAACGTGTGGTTCGACACAAGCAGTTCCCTTGATTTTATGCCTAAGGAAACGGCAGTGAAATATATACGCAATCTCGGAATTGAACGCTGTTTCTTCGGAACAGATTTCCCTATGTGGCGTCATACTTCCGAATTTTATAACCTTATGTCACTCGGATTCACTCACGAAGAAAATCAGATGATTCTTGCTGACAATCTCAAAAGATTTTTCGGCATATTATAATAAGTATATTCCTCAGCCGGAATAACTTTTTTAAATTTTTCTGAAAAATTTTTCAAAAACACTTGCATTTTCCGGAAAAGTATGTTATTATTAAAAAGCATTTGAAATCCGTCTGCTTTTTGCAGATGAGAGTTAATGCCGAAAGACATTAAACCGGACAGTCCTCTGCTCTTTGCACTCTACCGCATTCACAGAGTCGCAATATATTAAAGAGTATCGAATGTCCCAGAATTTTTAGGAGGAATTAAAAAATGGATGCACTTAAACTTATAAGCGATTCAAGCTTGAAATCAGAAGTACCTCAGTTCAATGTTGGTGATACTGTTAAGGTTCACGTTAAAATTCAGGAAGGCGACAAGAGCCGTATCCAGATTTTTGAAGGTACTGTTATCGCTAAGAAACACGGCGGTATCAACGAAACTTTCACTGTAAGACGTGTTGCTCACGGCTGTGGCATTGAAAGAGTTTTCCCTGTACACACTCCCGCAGTTGCTAAGGTTGAAGTTGTAAGATACGGTAAGGTTCGCAGAGCTAAGCTCTACTATCTCCGTGACAGAGTCGGCAAGGCTGCAAAGGTTAAGGAACAGATTAGATAATTTTTTCCGGATTCCGTCTGGGACAGCTCTTTTTTTACTGTCCTTTACGAATGCTTTAAAGGGGACGCAATGTCCCTTTTTTGCTAAAAATATCCTGATAAGAGGTGCTTTTTATGAAAGACGAAAATAATATGGAAGTTCAGGAGAATACTGAAAATTCTTCTGAAAGCGAAAATAAAGGCAATTCTGAAAAAAAAGGAAAAAAACTGCTTCGGGATATTATTGACATTGCCGAATCAACGTCAATCACTATGTTTATAGTCATACTGCTGTTTACATACATTCTTCACCCTGTCAATGTTGTCGGAACTTCTATGGTTCCCACACTTCAGGACGAGGACAAGGTTTTTGTGACTACTTTAGTTCCTGATATTTCATATGGCGATATCATAGTTATTAACAATGATAAGGCTTATCTCCTTGACGAAAATAATGAAGTAGTCTCAAGAGACAGCTATCAGCTTAATGAATGTATCATCAAAAGAGTCATTGCTGAGGGCGGTCAGACTGTTGATATTGACTTTTCAACCGGCAATGTTACTGTTGACGGAAATATCCTTGATGAACCCTATATAAATGCCCTTACACTTACTGATGAGGGAGCTTTTGATTTCCCTGTAACAGTTCCGGAAGGCTATTATTTCGTTATGGGCGATAACAGAAACGCATCTTCCGACAGCCGTCACCCGTATATAGGCTTTATAAAGAAAAATCAGATTTTCGGCAAGGCTATTGTAAGATATGCCCCGCTTGAAAATTTCAAAATACTTTAATCAGGTGAAATCATGAATAAAAAAATCCTGAAGGAAATTGAAAGCCTTGCGGAAACAATGTTCATTGTTTTGTTTGCAATGTCACTTCTTTTTACATATATTCTCAAGCCTACAACAGTAAGCGGAGATTCTATGAAGCCAACTCTTTTTACAAATGACCAGCTTATAATTTCCGAAATTTACGGAACACTTAAGAACGGAGATATAATTGTTGCCGACTGTCAGGAAGCAATTCTTTTAAGCGATGAAAATACTCCCGAATACCGTCAGGGTCTTGGTAAAACAATTGTAAAGCGTGTTATTGCTACCGAAGGACAGACAATAGATATTGACTTTGAAAAAGGTCTTGTATATATTGACGGTGTTCTTCAGAATGAGCCTTATATATCCGGTCTTACACATCTTGACGAGGGAGCTTTTACCGGTAAATATCCCGTAACGGTTCCGGAAAACTGCATTTTCGTAATGGGTGACAACAGGGGAAATTCCCGTGACAGCCGTGACAGCAGTATCGGATTTGTTCCGGAGGAAAGTATCGTCGGAAAGGTTGTTATGAGAGTTTTTCCGCTTAAAAGCTTAAAAATATTCTGAGGGGTTTAAAAATATGGAAGATATGAAAAATATACAGTGGTTTCCGGGACATATGGCTAAAACAAGACGACTTATAAAATCAAATCTGTCTCTTGTTGATGCCGTTGTGGAAATTCTTGACGCAAGAACTCCTCTTTCAAGCCGGAATCCCGAAATGGACAGGCTGACGGCAGGAAAGCCAAGAATGGTTATTCTTAATAAATCTGACCTCGCCGACGAAAAAATTACCGAAAAATGGCTTGCATATTTCAGAAGTCAGAATATAACTGCTATATCTGCCGACTGCAAAAGCGGTAAGGGAGTAAAAAACTTTATTCCCGCTGTAAAAAATCAGCTTTTAAAATCACTTCTTCAGAAATATGAGGAAAAAGGCATAAAGGGAAAGCCTCTCCGCCTGATGATTGTAGGAATACCCAATGTCGGAAAATCATCTTTTATAAACAAAATGGCAGGTTCTAAAAAAGCTAAGGCAGAAGACCGCCCCGGAGTTACAAGGGACAAGCAGTGGGTTAAAATCGGCACAGGCGTTGAAATGCTTGATATGCCCGGAGTTCTCTGGCCTAAATTTGATGACCAGAATGTTGCATGCCGTCTTGCATTTACGGGTGCTATAAAGGACGATATACTTGATATTGAAACGCTTGCATCAAAGCTCCTTAAATTCCTTGCCGAAAACTATCCCGAAAAACTAAGGGAACGCTATAAAATAGATTTTGATGATTTCGATGAAGGATATATTCTCCTCGAAAAAACAGGGAAAAAGCGTGGCATGCTTATTTCGGGCGGTGAAGTAAATACCGAACGAATCGCAATAACTGTTATAGATGAGTTCAGAGCCGGAAAGCTCGGAAGAATTACTCTTGAACTTCCGGAGGACAATAAAAATGACTGACAGCAAATCATTATTTGAATATGATAATCAAATCCGTTGCGGAAATAAAATAATATGCGGTGTCGATGAGGCAGGCAGAGGCCCTCTTGCAGGTGATGTCTACGCTTCAGCCGTGATTTTTCGTGAAGATGTATTTATAGACGGTATCAATGACAGCAAAAAACTTTCTGAAAAAAAACGTGAAAGCCTTTTTGATGAAATAATTCAGAAATCCCTGACTTACTGCATAGCTACGGCATCAGTTTCCGAAATAGACAGTATTAATATACTTCAGGCATCAATGCTTGCTATGAAAAGAGCTGTTGAAGGACTTTCAATAGTTCCCGATATAGTTCTTGTTGACGGAAACAAAATCCCTTCCGGTATGTCGTGCAGGTGCGAATGTATTGTCAAGGGTGATGCAAAGTCAGCTTCAATTGCATCGGCATCAATTCTTGCAAAAGTTGCAAGAGACAGATATATGAAAGAAATTTCTGAAAAATATCCGCAGTATATGTTTGAAAAGCATAAGGGATATCCTACTAAACTTCATTATGATATGCTTGAAAAATACGGTGCAAGCGATATTCACAGAAAATCATTTCTGAAAAAATTCTATGCACAGCATGAAAAATCAGACTGATACCGGAAAACTCGGCGAAAATGCCGTTTCAGAATATCTTGAAAATGCAGGGTATACCATACTTTCACGCAATTACAGAATAAGAGGCGGTGAAATTGACATAATCGCCTCATACGGTGAATATATCATATTCGTTGAAGTCAAGACAAGAAAGCCTGATTCTATGGTTTCGGGATTAGATGCCGTAAATCAGAAAAAAAGAAATCTTATTATAAAAACTGCAACCGATTATCTTCTTAAATATCCATGCAGTTTACAGCCGAGGTTCGATGTTGCGGAGGTTACTGCTCTTGACGGTCAGATTCTTGATATAAACTATCTGCAAAATGCCTTCGACCTTACAGGCTATAATTTTTAAAAAGGGTGATATATATGTTTTACAAAAGCACCAGAAACAGCAATGTTAAAATAACAAGTGCTGAAGCTATAACACAGGGAATTTCTGCTGACGGAGGTCTTTTCGTTCCGGAATCAATTCCCGAAATTACTTTTGATGAAATCGAAAAGCTTGCCGGAATGTCATACGCTGACAGAGCTTTTGAAATATTCCGCAAGTATCTTACTGATTTTACTGACGCTGAAATTCATTACTGCACCGACAACGCATACAGCACAAAGAATTTCGATACAGAAAATATTGCGGAAATTGCACATCTTTTTGACGGTACATATATGCTTGAATTATGGCACGGCCCTACATGTGCATTCAAGGATATGGCACTTCAGATACTTCCTTATTTCCTTACAACTTCCGCAAAGAAAATAAATCTCGACAAAAAAATAGTAATCCTTGTTGCTACTTCCGGCGATACCGGAAAGGCTGCTCTTGAAGGATTCAAGGACGTTGAGGGTACACAGATTCTTGTATTCTATCCCGAACAGGGTGTAAGCCCTATGCAGAAACGCCAGATGACTACTCAGGAGGGCGGAAATGTCGGAGTTTGTGCTATAAAAGGCAATTTTGACGACTGTCAGAACGGTGTCAAGGCTATTTTTACTGACAATGATGTAAAATCAAAGCTTGACGGAAATTCAATGATGTTCTCAAGTGCAAATTCAATTAACTGGGGCAGACTCGTTCCGCAGATTGTATACTATGTATCATCATATGCTTCACTCGTTGCTGACGGTGAAATCAAAATGGGTGACAAAATCAACGTTGTAGTTCCGACGGGAAATTTCGGAAACATTCTTGCTGCATATTATGCTAAACATATGGGTGTTCCGATTGCAAAATTAATCTGTGCTTCAAATATCAACAATGTTCTTACAGACTTTATAAATACCGGCGTTTATGACAGGAACAGACAGTTCCACGCTACATGCTCGCCGTCAATGGATATTCTTATTTCAAGCAACCTCGAAAGACTTCTCTATCTCCTTACAGGCGGAAATGATTCACAGATTAAAGAGTGGTTCGGACAGCTTGCTGAAACAGGCAGATATGAAGTTACCGATGAAGTTAAAAAACTTCTTCAGTCAGAATTTTATGCCGGTTTCTGCGATGATGAGGATACAAAGAAAACTATTCATGATATTTATGCAAAGTATTCATATACATGTGATACGCATACAGCTGTTGCCGTAAAGGTATATCAGGACTACAAAAACGAAACAGGCGACACAACAAAGACTGTTATCGCATCTACTGCAAGCCCGTATAAATTCAGTGCAAGCGTTCTTGAAGCTATTGAAAATCAGAAATCTTCTCTTGATGAATATGATATGATTGACCGCCTTAACGAACTTTCAAAGCTTGATGTTCCTGAATCTCTTGCAAGCCTTAAAACCAAGGAAAGAAGATTCAATGATTCTATCGAAAAATCTGATATGAAATCATATGTTCTGAAAGGACTCGGACTCTGATGAGCCTTTATGCAATTTCTGACCTGCATTTGTCATTCGGTATTCCCGAAAAAACTATGACAATATTCAACGGCTGGAAAGATTACCATGAGCGTATCAGAAAAAACTGGCTTGAGCTTATAAAACCCGATGATACTGTTGTAATTGCAGGTGATTTTTGCTGGGGTATGACTTTAAAGGAATCTACTGCGGATTTTGAATTTCTCAACAGCCTGACGGGAAATAAAATTCTTGTCAAAGGCAATCACGATTACTGGTGGACTACTCAGAATAAAGTAAAAAAATTTTTTGACGAAAATAATTTCAGCAATCTGAATTTACTGCATAATAATCACTTTAAATATGAGAATTACGGAATATGCGGTACAAGAGGCTGGATAAATATGCCCGATGAACCTGCTGATGCGAAAGTTCTTGCGAGAGAGGCGGGCAGACTTGAAACGTCCATATTATCCGCACTTTCCGAAAATCTCGAACCAATAGTTTTTATGCACTATCCGCCGATTTTTGAAAGCAGTTTCAATTATGATATTCTTGATATTCTTTATAAATACAAAATAAAAAAATGCTTTTACGGTCATATTCACGGAAAAGGTCACGCTTCAGCCGTTCAGGGTATTTATGACGGTATAGATTTCAGATTGATTTCAAGTGATTTTTTACAATTTATTCCGTATAAAATACTTTAAAACTGTAAAAAATGCAGAAGTCAAAAAAAACTATGGAAAAAAATAAATTAATGTGCTATAATAATTAGTGCGTTCACCCTATAAATTTAATGGAGGATTTTTAAAAATGAGTTTAAAATCATCAAATAAAACAGATGTAAACACAACCGAACTGATTATTACTATCGATGCTGATACTTTTGAGTCAGCTGTTGAAAAGATTTATCAGAAACAGAAGAAAACTATACAGCTTAAGGGATTCAGAAAGGGCAAGGCTCCCAGAAAGCTTATTGAAAAGGAATACGGCGAAGGCGTTTTCTATGAGGACGCTATAAACAGCCTTCTCCCCGCTGAAATCGATTCCGCTGTTGCTGAACTGAAACTCGACCTCGTTGACAGACCTTCTGTTGAACTCCTTTCTGTTGACAAGGCAAACGGCGTTGAACTTAAGGCTGTATGCGTTACAAAGCCTGAAATCTCTATCAGCGATTACAAGGGTATAAAAGCTCCTAAGAAAGTAAAGGAAATCACTGAAGAAGATATAGAAAACCAGATTTACAATATCAGAAAGAAAAATGCAAGACTCGTTTCCGTTGACGACAGACCGGCTCAGATGGGCGATGAAGTTATCCTCGACTTTGAAGGCTTCTTCGGTGATGAGGCTTTTGAAGGCGGTAAGGGCGAAGACCACCCGCTCAGACTCGGTAGCGGTCAGTTTATTCCCGGCTTTGAAGAACAGGTTGCAGGCCACAGCATTGACGAAGATTTCGATGTTAATGTAACTTTCCCCGAAACTTATCAGATGGAAGAATATGCCGGCAAGGAAGCTGTTTTCAAGTGTAAAATAAAGTCAATCAGCTTTGAGGAACTCCCCGAAATCAATGACGACCTTATCAAGGACGCTACTGAATTCAATACTGTTGACGAATACAAGGCTGATATCAGAGCAAAGCTCGAAGAAGCTGCTAAAAATCAGGCTGAAGCAGGATTTGAAAATTCTATTATGAATTCTCTTATCGAAAAGGTTGACAGTCCTATTCCTAACTGCATGTATGAGAGAAGAATCGATTCACTTATAAATGCTTTTGACCAGCAGCTCCACCAGAATAATATGAAACTTGACCTCTATCTCCAGTATACAGGTATGGATATGGATTCACTCAGAGATACATACCGTGAAAGAGCTGTCAGCGAAGTTAAGCTCCGCCTCGCTCTCGAAAAAATCGCTGAACTCGAAAACATTCAGGTTACTGATGAAGAAGTTGATGCAAGCCTTACTGAAATGGCTGAAGCTAACAAAATGTCCCTCGATATGATTAAGCGTTTCATTCCTGCTGAAGAATATAAAGAGGACATGAAAGTTCAGAGAGCTATCGAACTCGTAAAGGACAGTGCAGTTATAGATAATTCTGAAGAATCAGAAAATGCTGAGGCTGATACAGCTGAAAATACTGACGCTGAATAATTTTTTAAATAAATTAACGCATACTCCCCGTACAGCATTGCCTTTACGGGGATTTGCAAAATCTGAAAGGAGAAACCAGAATGAGCGTTTTAGTGCCTTATGTAGTGGAACAGACAAGCAGGGGAGAGAGGTCTTATGATATATATTCCCGTCTGCTTAATGACAGAATTATTATGCTTTCCGACCAGGTAAACGATGCTACCGCAAGCGTAATTGTTGCACAGCTCCTCTACCTCGAAAGTCAGGACAATGAAAAGGATATTTCACTTTATATAAACAGCCCGGGCGGTTCTATAACTTCCGGAATGGCTATATACGATACTATGAACTATATCAAGTGCGATGTATCTACTATCTGTATTGGTATGGCTGCTTCTATGGGGGCTTTTCTGCTTTCGGCAGGTGCTAAGGGAAAGAGAATGGCTCTGCCTAACAGTGAAATTATGATTCATCAGCCTCTTATTTCTGGCGGTCTTTCCGGACAGTGTACTGACATTAAAATCCAGTCTGACCACCTTGTAAGAACAAGACAGAAAATGAATGAGATTCTTGCACAGAATACCGGAAAGTCAATAGAGGAAATCGCTCGTGATACTGAACGTGATAACTTCATGTATGCTCAGGAAGCATGCGATTACGGTCTTATCGATAAGGTAATAGCAAAGAGGTAATTTTTCTATGACAGGAAGAGACTATACAACCTGCTGTTTCTGCGGAAAGGGCGAAGACCAGGTTCACAATATGTTCACTGCCGGCAATGTCGGAATATGCGATGAATGTGTGTGTTACTGCTATAATATGCTTTTCGGCGATTCTGAACCCAAAAAGGAAAAAAAACCTTCAAAGGCTAAGGCAAAAAGTAAGTTTTCTGAAATAAATCTGCTCAAGCCACGTGAAATAAAAAGCTTTCTCGATGAATATGTAGTAGGTCAGGATTCCGCAAAAATTACGCTTTCAGTAGCAGTTTACAACCACTATAAAAGAATACTCAGCCAGAGGGAAACCAATGACAACAGCGGTGTCGAAATTCAGAAAAGCAATGTCCTTCTTTTAGGTCCTACTGGTGTAGGAAAAACTTTTCTTGCACAGACTCTTGCAAAAATGCTTAACGTTCCTTTCGCAATAGCTGACGCTACTACCATAACAGAGGCGGGATATGTCGGAGATGATGTTGAAAATGTTCTTGTAAGACTTCTGCAGGCAGCTGAATATGATGTTGAAGCTGCACAGAGAGGCATTATCTATATTGATGAAATCGATAAGATTGCAAGAAAATCCGAAAATACTTCCCTCACGAGAGATGTAAGCGGTGAAGGCGTTCAGCAGTCACTTCTCAAAATCGTTGAAGGTACAATTTCAAACGTTCCACCTCAGGGCGGAAGAAAACACCCCAATCAGGAATGTATTCAGATAAATACTCAGAATATTCTGTTTATATGCGGTGGTGCTTTTGACGGTCTTGAAAAAATTATCAAAAGAAGAATCGGAAAGACTTCAATCGGATTTGAAAGTGATATGAAGTCAAAAAGCGAACTGAATGAAAATGTTTTCAGACATGTTGTGCCGAAAGACCTTGTAAGATTCGGAATGGTTCCGGAATTTATCGGCAGACTTCCTATTATTACTGTTCTTGATGAACTCGATGAAGACAGTCTCATCAGGATTATGACCGAACCTAAAAACGCTCTTATCAAACAGTATAAAAAGCTTTTCTCCTATGACGATTTGTCACTTGAAATTGAAGACGAGGCACTTGCTGAAATTGCTAAAAAGGCAATAGCTCAGAAAACAGGTGCAAGGGGTCTGCGTTCAATTCTTGAGGGAATCCTTATGGATACTATGTTTAATGTTCCGTCTGACGGAAGCGTTGCAAAGGTTATAATTACTGCCGAAAGCGTAAATACTCTTAAGCCAAAGCTTATAAACAGACAGAATCAGGAAGTTGTTAAAGCAGAATAATTTTTTATGGGCGGAAAATTTCTTTCCGCCCTTTCTGTTCTAAATCTGATATAATCCCAATAGAATTTTATAAGAGGTGATTTTTATGTCAGAGGATAATGAAAATATAATTCCTGTTCCGGAAGAAGTTTTTGAAGAAGAAAAATCAGATATAGATGAAGTCCGTGAAAAGTATGAGAGCAGAAATTCAAATAAGCCCGATGAAATTATAGCAGTTCAGGCAGTAATCTGCATACTTCTTACAGCCGGATTTTTTATTGCAAATATATTTTATCCGCAGATATGCCGTGAGCTTTTTAATATTCTTGAAAGGCTTATGAAAGATACTGAACATATAGTTCCATATATTTCGGATTATTTATGATAAAATTCAGAATACTTTCCGCCGACTTTAAAATAGATTTTTCTTTCTTTATGTTTACGGCACTTATTTTTTTGACGAATAATTACAGAAATATAATTATGTTTTTTACTGCATGTGCAGTTCATGAACTTGGACATCTTCTCGCAATGCTTTTTACAGGTGCTGAAATAAAAAGTATTCTCATAAGCGGACTCGGAATAAATATAATGCAGAGCCGTGAAAATCTTATAAGCTCAGGACGCTCGCTCTTTATTCTTTCGGGAGGATTGATTTTAAATCTTCTGATTTTTATTTCCGGAATTTTTTGCAGTGATTTCACGCAAATTAATTTTATGCTGTTTGTATTCAATATTCTGCCTTTCAGAAATCTTGACGGAGGAAGTATAATTCTTTGTATAGGTGAAATGCTTAATCTCGAATTTATTGCGGAAATTATACTGAAAATTTTCGCTGTAATTTTTTCCGTTCTTGTTTTTTTCATGATTTATATATACGGATTTTCTGCAGTTCCGACCGGGGCAGTAATATTATATTACTGCTTTTCTGAATTTATTTAACTGTAAATAAATTTTTAAATTGTATTTTATCTAAAAAATTATGCTGATTATATATCATATTTAAGCGTTTTGGCTATTTTTATGGAAAATTCTTGACAAAACATCATTTCAGGTATATAATAAAAGTATGGATTGCCGTGGTTTTTCACGGCTTTTGAAAAAAATCAGGAGGTAATTTTAACTATGGCTAAAAGAAATGTAAAGTCTGCTCCAAAGGCTGAACCTGTTAAGACTGAACCCGTTAAGGAAGTTACAGCCGAACCCGTTAAGGAAGTTAAAGCTGAACCTGTTAAGGAAGTTACAGCTGAACCCGTTAAGGCTGAAACTGCTAAGGCAACTAAAGCTCCCGTTAAAAAGTCAACTGCAAAAACATCTGAAAACGTTTATATCCAGTATTACGGAAATGAAGTTTCAGTTTCAGAACTCCTTGAAAAAGCTAAAAAGCTCTCCGGAGTTAAAGCACCAAAGAATGTCAACCTCTATGTAAAGCTTGAAGATAATGCTGTTTATTATGTTGTTGACGATGAAAAGGGTAAAATCGACCTTTAATTAAAAAAATATTTTTTTGAAAGCATCTCATTATTGAGGTGCTTTTTTTTCGAAAAAATTTGAAAATGTACAAAAATTTTAAGGTTGTTTTAAGATTTGTATTATATAATCACAATATAAGATAAAGCAAAGGAGCTGAAATGTTTTTATGGCTATAAATACTTTTGCAAGAAAGGAAATAAAGTTTCTGCTTGATGTAAAACAGTATGAATCTATGCTTGATGAAATCCATAAGTATATGAATCCCGATAAATTCTGTATTGGCGGAAAGGAATACGGAGTTTATAATATATATTACGATACTCCGGACGATTTTCTTATAAGGGAATCCCTTGCAAAGCCTTACTATAAGGAAAAAATCCGTCTCAGAAGCTACTATTCACCTGCAAAGCCTGATGATACGGTATTTCTTGAAATCAAAAAGAAAATAGGCGGAGTCGTTGCGAAAAGACGTGTTACATTTACTCTCGGCGAATCGGACTGCTATCTCGATACCCGTGAAAAACCAAAATCGGACAAGTATATTATCAATCAGGTATTCAAGGAACTTGATGCTTTTCTTGAAAATTACAATGTTGTTCCGAAACAGTATATAAGCTATCAGAGAAGTGCATTTTTCGGAAAGGATAACCACGATTTCCGCCTTACCTTTGACCGCCTTATTACTGAAAGGCGTGACGATTTAGTACTTTCATCACCAAGCTACGGCAATCAGATTATCGGAGAAAATCAGCGTCTTATGGAAGTAAAGGTTTCCGATTCTGTTCCGGAATGGCTTATAAAATGCCTCTCCGATTTGAAAATTTACAAAACAAGCTTTTCCAAATACGGCAGAGCTTACGAAATGTATGTTGAAAATAATCTCAGAAATTTAAGGAGTGTATCTTATGTTTAAAAATGGATTTTTCGGAAATGTTATTGAAACTGTTGACCCCTCTGTTACAACTCAGAACGCCTCATCAGTCACTGCCGGTTCGTTTATGCTCTGCATAATCGTATCAATAATACTTGGCTTTTTAATCAGCTTAATCTACATTATTACTCATAAAAAAGAAGGATATTCGCAGAGCTATGTTCTCACAATGATAATGCTCCCGTCAGTAGTAGCACTTATACTTCTGCTTATAAATACAACATACGGAGCTTTAAGCCTTGCCGGAGCGTTTGCACTTGTAAGATTCAGAAGTATTCCGGGTGACCCGAGAGACATTACATATATATTCTATTCAATGGCTACCGGTGTTGCATGCGGTCTTGGATATATCGGTTTTGCGATTGCATTTTTCATTATTCTCGGAGCAGTAAACCTTGTGCTTAATTATTTCAATTTCGGAGGCTGTCGCCTTAATCATATGACACTTAAAATAGCAATCCCCGAAAATCTTGACTATCAGGGTGTATTTGACCCGATACTTAAAAAGTATACAAGCTACTATAAATTAAGACGAGTTAAGACAACAAATTTCGGTACGCTTTTCGAATTGATTTACAGTGTTGATGTTTATGATGACCTCAATCAGAAAGCTTTTCTTGATGAAATAAGAGCTTTGAACGGAAACCTTACAGTCACTCTTGTATATTTCAAGTATGATGATAAGGTATATGAAAACTGATTTCTCCAAAATTATCCCTTCCATAATCCGGCATGTAAAAAATGCCGGATATTTTTTTGCAAAAAAATAAGAGCGGATTTTTTAAAAATCCGCCCTTTCGGAATTTATTCTATTGTTACCGATTTCATAATCTGGGGAGTTCTTGGTCTGTCGTTGTAATCTGTCGGAGTGAGAGCGATTTCGTCAACAACGTCCATACCCTCGACAACTCTGCCGAATGACGCATACTGACCGTCAAGGTGCGGAGCGTCCTCATGCATTATAAAGAACTGTGAACCTGCTGAATCAGGATTCATAGCACGAGCCATTGAAATAACTCCTCTTTCGTGCTTAAGGTCATTTTTGACACCGTTTGCAGAAAATTCTCCCTTGATATTCCAGCCGGGGTCACCTGTTCCTGTACCGTTCGGACAGCCTCCCTGAATCATAAATCCCTCGATAACCCTATGGAAGCAAAGACCGTTATAGAATCCCTGTTTAACGAGTTTTTCAAAGTTTTCGCATGTAATGGGAGCAATTTCCGGATAGAGTTCAATTTTAATTTTCTTGCCGTTTTCCATTTCAATAGTAACCATTTAAAAATACCTCATAAATCAATAATTTTCTTTTCTTACTTCAAAAAAGCTCTGCGGGTGATTGCATACAGGGCATACATCGGGAGCTTTTTTGCCGATTACGAGGTGACCGCAGTTACGACATTCCCACATAGTTTCCTCTGATTTTTCAAAAACCTTCTGCATTTCAACATTATTAAGCAATGCACGGTAGCGTTCTTCATGAGCCTTTTCGATTTTTCCTACTGCACGGAATTTTTCAGCAAGTTCGGAGAAACCTTCTTCTTCGGCATCTTTTGCGAAACGTTCGTACATATCAGTCCATTCGTAGTTTTCACCGTCAGCAGCGGCAGCGAGATTTTTTGCAGTATCTCCGAGTTCTCCCAGAGCTTTGAACCACATTTTAGCATGTTCCTTTTCGTTGTCGGCAGTCTGGAGGAAGATTGAAGCAATCTGTTCAAAGCCCTCTTTCTTTGCAACTGATGCGAAGTAAGTATATTTGTTTCTTGCCTGACTTTCACCTGCAAAAGCGGAAAGCAGATTCTGTTCTGTTTTTGTACCTTTAAGATTCATATTATCAGCTCCATTTTCAATAATTTTTTCGAAATCATCAGCACCGTGCTTGCAAATCGGGCAGACGAAATCGGGCGGAAGTTCATCAGCAATGTGGATATATCCGCATATTTTACATCTGTAAGCAACCTTTCCCTTTGGGACAGACGGAACAGCAGAATTTTTTGGCTTGATATTTCTGTGATAGTAGTCATATGTTACAGATATATCATCAGAGAGAATATCGCAGTCAGTGACATCAGCAAGCATAAGCGTATGAGTTCCGAGGTCAACAGCGTGGAAAAGCCTTGCGGAAATATATGAATTTGTACAGCCGGTTATATATTTTATACCGTTTGAGCTTACAGCAGTATTTTCAAATCCGGAAAATTTATCCGTATCCTTACCGCTCTGAAAGCCGAATCTTTCAAATACTGAAAAATCAGCTTTTTCGGAAAGTATTGATACATTAAATTCGCCTGTTTTCATAATCATGTCATGAGTTTTGTTTGCCTTGTTTACAGTAATTGAAATGCGGTTCGGAGTGGAAGTGACTTGTGAAACCGTATTTATAATACAGCCATTATCGAAATCATTTTCTTTTGCTGTAAGGACGTAAAGACCGTATCCTATTTTGAACATTGCTTTTTTATTCATAAGAACCTCCTTGAAGAAATTTTCTATATTATATCACATTTGTGATTGAATGTCAAGAAGTTTTTTGTGAAAATTGTCTGAAAATTTATTATTCTATGATTGAAAAAGCCTGTTTAAGAGTACTTACGCCTATTATATTTATTTTGAAATCCTTCTGATTTATTCCGGATAATGACTGACGGGGGACAATACAATCTTCAAAGCCCATTCTTTCAGCCTCTTTTATTCTCTGCATGATATGCGAAACGCTTCTTATTTCACCGCCGAGACCTATTTCGCCGAATGCTATAAGCTTTTCACTTATGGGGCGGTCGATTATACCGGAATATATTGCAAGTGCTACCGATAAATCACCGGCAGGCTCATCAAGCTTAAATCCTCCGACAACATTAAGATAAATGTCAAGTGTATTCATAAATATTCCGATACGCTTTTCCATAACAGCTATAATTATAGTAAGCCTGTTGAAATCGAATCCCGTTGTCATACGTCTCGGAGCAGAATAGCTTGTTTTTGATGCAAGAGCCTGAACCTCTGCGAGAATAGGTCTTGAACCCTCCATGATACATGAAACACACGTTCCGGAAACGTTAAGCGGTCTGCCGGAAAGTAGCATTTGTGAAGGGTTTTCAACTTCCTTCAGACCGGATTCAGCCATTTCAAAAACACCTATTTCATTTGTAGAGCCGAAACGGTTTTTCACAGCACGTAAAATTCTGTAACTCATATGACGGTCGCCCTCAAAATAAAGAACGGCATCGACTATATGCTCCATAACCTTAGGGCCTGCAATAGCACCGTCTTTATTTACATGACCTACTATAATTATTGGTATTTCCTTGGCTTTGGCGGTACGCATAAACAGATTTGTACATTCACGTACTTGTGTAAGACTGCCGGGACTTGATGAAATATGCGGTATACTCATAGTCTGTATTGAGTCTATGATTACGATTTCGGGAGTGCTGTTGCTTATGGTGTCGCATACAGCTTCGGCATCGTTTGCGGTGAGTATATATAAATTCTGCGAATCAACGGAAAGACGTTCCGCACGGAGTTTGATTTGTCTTGCGGATTCTTCTCCTGATACATACAGAATAGAGTGGTCATCTCCGAGAAACTGACATATCTGCAAAAGAATTGTACTCTTGCCTATACCGGGTTCACCGCCGAGAAGTACAATTGAACCTTTGACGAGTCCTCCGCCAAGAACTCTGTTGAGTTCCTGCAAGCCTGTATCATATCTTATATCGGAATTGTAATCTATTTCGGCAAGCTCTGTAATTTTATCCGAAAGGTCTGCTGAACCGGATAAGGACGACACTTTTGAAGTGTCGCCCCTTAATTCCTCCTCAAAGCTGTTCCATGAATTGCATGAGGGACATTTTCCGTTCCATTTGGAGCTTTCGTAACCGCACTGGTTACAGACGTATATATATTTTGATTTTGCCATTATATAACTCCTGCGGAAAGATTTCCGTCTGTCAGGTCAATACGGATAGTATCACCGGCGGAGATGTTGGATTTTATAATTTCCTTAGCTATGAGAGTTTCAACATGGCTCTGAATAAATCTTCTGAGAGGTCTTGCACCAAAGCTCGGGTCATATCCGCAGTCAATAATATAGGATTTTGCGGAATCGCTTACTTCAAGTTTAATATGCTTGTCGTCAAGACGTTTCTGGAGGTCAGCAAGCATAAGGTCAACAATCTGTGAAATCTGAGCTTTTGCAAGCGGTTTATAGAATACAATTTCATCGAGACGGTTTAAAAATTCGGGTCTGAACTGCTGTTTAAGAAGATTGTCAACCTGTTTTTTAGCATCATCGGTAATATCTCCGTTATCGTCTATGCCGTCAAGAATATATGGTGAACCGAGATTTGAAGTAAGGATTATGACAGTATTCTTGAAATCTACTGTTCTGCCCTGAGAATCGGTAATTCTGCCGTCATCAAGAACCTGAAGAAGAATGTTGAATACATCGGGGTGAGCTTTTTCGACTTCATCAAAGAGAATTACGGAATAGGGCTTGCGTCTTACTGCCTCGGTAAGCTGACCGCCCTCGTCATATCCGACATATCCTGGAGGAGCTCCAATCAGACGGCTGACACTGAATTTTTCCATATATTCGCTCATATCGATTCTAATCATATTCTTTTCGTCATCGAAAAGAATTTCGGAAAGAGCTTTTGCAAGTTCGGTTTTGCCTACACCCGTAGGGCCTAAGAAAAGGAATGAACCAATAGGCCTGTCGGGATTCTGTATGCCTGCTCTTGAACGGAGTATAGCCTCGCTTACTTTCTGAACAGCCTCATCCTGACCGATAACTCTCTTGTGAAGGAGTTCTTCAAGGTGAATTATTTTTTCCTTTTCGCCCTCCATTAATTTTGATACAGGAATACCAGTCCAACGACATACGATGTTTGCGATTTCTTCTTCGGTAACTTTATCACGGAGGAGATGATTCTGATTTTTGTCGGAGCTGTTTTCAAGGGATTCAAGACGCTTTTTAAGTGATGGAAGTTTTCCGTATTTAAGTTCAGCAGCCTTGTCAAGGTCATATTCACGTTCAGCTTTTTCGATATTGGCATTGGTTTTTTCGATTTCCTCACGGATTTTCTGAATTTCAGTGATACCGGATTTTTCGTTTTCCCACTGGGCTTTCATAGCCTTGAATTTTTCACGCATTTCAGCGAGTTCGCTCTGAATTTCCTTTAAGTGTTCTTT
>JAEDMB010000013.1 GCA_016303235.1 Oscillospiraceae bacterium | reverse complement strand
TACCGTTAAGGTTTTCCATAATATCAACATGGTAAGGAACTTCAAAATCCGGAACGAAAGGTTCACCGAATTTTTCTACTTCAACGTTTTCACTGTCGTCCTTGCCAATCGGAACACTTTCATCGATAATATTTGGGATAACAAGCATAATTTCACGGATATCGGCTTCAAGCTTGACTTCAAGAGCCTCTTTTTCCTCAAGAGTCTTTCCGATTTCAGTAACTTCAGCCTTAACTCTTTCAGCCTCATCTTTCTGACCCTTAGCCATAAGACCGCCGATAGTCTTGCTCATAGATTTTCTTTTATTTCGGAGGTCATCACATTCAGTTTTAGTAGAACGGTAAAGCCTGTCAAGTTCAACAACCTTGTCAACGAGTTCAAGCTTTTCGTCCTGAAATTTCTTTTTAATATTTTCCTTAACAAGTTCGGGATTAGTTCTTATAAGCTTAATATCAATCATTTTTAAAAAACTCCTTATATATTAATGCGTTTCACGTGAAACGCTGTTATTTTAAATCATCAACGAGCTTATCCGCAATAGATGACAAATCATCTTTATCATAGAATTCAAGAATAAGCACGCCTTTATTTTTTCCGTAATCGACTTTAACCTTTCTGCCGAGATGTTCTCTTAAAGAGATTTCCATTTCAGTGAAATAGCTGTCTGAATTTTTTGAAGATTTGCGTAATTTTTCAGATGATTCAGGCTGTTTTGCAAGCTTTTCAATCTGTCTTACGGAAAGATTTCCGTTTATAGCCTTTTCAGCAGTTTCAAGCATACGCTTTTCATCATCGAACATAAGCAGAGCCTTTGCATGCCCCGATGTAATTTTTCCGTCCCTTAAAGCATTGATTATAAAATCCGGCAGGGAAAGTATTCTTATTGAATTTGAAATATATGAACGTGATTTGCCTGCAATTTTAGCAATCTGTTCTTTGGACATATCAAAGTTATCAATAAGGTATTTATATCCTTCAGCCTCCTCAATGGGATTCAGATTTTCACGCTGAAGATTTTCCGCCATAGCAATCTGCATAGTCTGAAAGTCGTCAAGTTCCTTGATATTAACGGGAACTTCATCAAGTCCCGCCATACGTGAGGCTCTCCAGCGTCTTTCGCCAGCAACAATCTGATAAGAACCGTTAGGGAGAGGACGGACGAGAATAGGCTGAAGAACGCCATGTTCCCGAATTGAATCCGCAAGAGCTTCTATACCCTCATCGCTGAAAAATTTTCTGGGCTGGTCTCTGTTGGGTTCAATTTCGGAAATCCTGAGAGTACGCTTAACCTGAACTTCGGCGGAATTATCATCAAAAAGGCTTTCAAGCCCGAAACCAAGTTCACCTTTAGCCATTTAAAAAATATCCTTTCATTATTTTGCACGTGAGAAAATGCCGAATTTTTTCTTTTCGACAGCGACAGGCTCGCCTAAGATTTCACGTCCGAGATTTGCATAAGCCTCCGCACCCTTTGAAGATTTATCATAATACATAATAGGCTTTCCGTAACTGGGAGCTTCCGAAAGTCTGACATTGCGGGGGATTTTAGTCTGAAAAATCTTATTGGGGAAGAATTTTTCAACTTCCTTTACAACCTGACTGGCAATATTAAGACGTGAATCGAACATAGTAAAAAGTATACCTTCAATATCAAGAGAGGGATTATAATTAGTTCTTACTATCTTAAGAGTATTAGTTAATTGTGATAAACCCTCTAAAGCATAAAATTCCGCAAGCATAGGAACAAGAACCCTGTCACTTGCAACAAGTCCGTTAATAGTCATAAGTCCTAAAGCAGGAGGGCAGTCAATCAGAATAAAATCATAGTCAAGCTTGCATGTAAGCAACTGGAGTTTAAGGCGGTTAGTGCGGTTTTCAATATTTATCAGTTCCACTTCACAGCCGGCAAGATTGGCATTAGCCGGAACGATTGAAACGTTTTTATAATCAGTATGAATAACAGCGTCCTGAATTTTAACCTTGCCTATGAAAACATCATAGGAAGATTTGGTGACATTCTTTTTTTTGATGCCGAATCCGGTAGTAGTATTGCCCTGAGGGTCTATATCAACACAAAGAACCTTAAAATCCCTTGAGCCGAGATAAGAGGCAAGGTTTACAACGGTAGTAGTCTTGCCGACACCGCCTTTCTGATTGGCAACGGCAATAATTCTGCCCATAAAATCATTCCTTTTTAATAAAATATTATATGGATATTATATCACGTTTCCAAGGCTTTGTAAAGCATAATATATATATTTTTTTGAAAAGCGTTTCACGTGGAACGCAGTATATTTCTGAGAAACAGAAAAAGCCGTTCCACGTGGAACGGCAGAAGTGAAAATCGCAACTGATATTTTTTTACGGAATGGACATGTACGTTCAGCCGTAATTCATAAGGCGTTTCACGTGAAACGCAGATTCAGTTTTTATTTTCCGGAAGAAAGAAATCGGAATCCCTGCTGTTGTCAATAGGTATTCTCACTCTGTATTCTATGTATTCTTCATTCTGAATTTTTTTGGAATCGGCATCGATACCGGCAGACTGCATAGTTTCAATAGCCTTATTGATAGTATTGACGAAAATTTTCACATTCTGAAAGACTTTTGAGCGTGTCCGATAGCTTTGCCTGACCTTTTTCTGACCGATATAATCCTCAACGAGTTTTTCGGTGCGTTCAACATTCAGTTTATTTTTAATAACTTTTTCGAGGATATTCATGCGTTCCTCACAGCTACCGAGTTTAAGCAAAGCTCTTGCATGGCGTTCAGTGAGGTTGAAACTCATAATGAGTTCACGTTCTTCGGGAGTAAGTCTTAAAAGGCGGAGCTTATTAGCAATAGTACTCTGAGCCTTTCCGAGCTTGGAGGCAGCGTCCTCCTGTGTCATTCCATAATAAGAAATAAGCTTTTCAATAGCGGTTGCCTCATCAAAAAAAGATAAATCCTGACGCTGAATATTCTCCACAAGAGCAAGAACAGCGGAATTTCTCTCGCTGATATCATGAACTATACAGGGAACAGCCTGCAAACCGCACATTTTAGCCGCCCTTAAACGTCTTTCACCTGCAATAAGTTCATATTTTTCGCCCGATTTTCTGACGGAAAGGGGCTGTAAAATGCCGTTCTGACCGATTGATTCCGCAAGCGACCTTATATCCGAATCATCAAACTCTGTACGAGGCTGATGAGGATTAGGGACAATAAGACGGACATCAATTTCAATGACTTTATTAATCTGTTTGTCCTTGGTAAAATTTAAAAATCCTGCCATAGTAACACTCCTTTACAATTAAGTATAGAGTAATTCTAACACAGAAATTTTTGAAATTCTACTGAAAAAATCCGCCGTTTTGTCGCAAAACAGCGGATTATACGACATATATTGACAAAATCAGAGAGGTTTCTTTTTAATCTGACCGCTGTTTCTGGGGAATTTTGTCGGAGTATGCGATATTTTTATTACCCTGACAATTCTTCTGCCCTCATTTTCAAGAGAATAATCAACTGGATTTTCAAGAGAACCGCCAAGTATTTCCACGGCATTTCGTGCATTTTCGATATTTTCGGAAAATCCTTTCATAGATATAAAAATTCCTTGTTTTCTGACAAAAGGCATACAGAATTCGCTTAAAACGGAAAGATTCGCAACAGCTCTCGCACAGGCAATGTCGAATTTTTCACGGTAAAGGGGATTTTTTCCGAAATCCTCAGCACGTCCGTGAATAAAATCCGCCTGAATTTCAAGTTTTTGACATAAAAGCTGTAAAAAAGTTATACGCTTGTTGAGGCTGTCAAGGAGAGTAATTTTAATATCGGGACGGAAAATTTTAAGGGGAACAGACGGAAATCCCGCACCCGTTCCGACATCAATCAATGATGAATTTTGCGGAATATCGCAATATCTGCAAATAAGAACGGAGTCGAGAAAATGCTTGACAAGTATTTCCTCACCGTCAGTAATAGCAGTAAGATTGACATTCTGATTATATTCGACAAGGAAATCAGCATAAACAGCGAATTTATTATAAGCATCTTCGGAAAGTTCGAGATTATATTTTTTAAATAAATTTTTTGAATACTGGTAATCAGGAAACATTTTTTAACTCCTTTTGTGCTGTTCAAGCCATACTATTAATAATGATACATCTGCGGGAGATACACCGGAAATTCTTGATGCCTGACCGATTGAAACCGGCTTGACCTTATTCAGCTTTTCAACAGCCTCAAGACGCAATCCCCTTATAGTTGAATAATCAATATTTTCGGGAAGAGATTTTTTTTCAAGCTTACGCATAGTATCAATCTGAGCAAGCTGTTTATCGATATATCCGGCATATTTAATCTGAAGTTCAACCTGTTCACATACTTCAAAAGGGAGTTCCGGACGTGCGGAATCAAAAGGAGCAAGCATAGCATAATTAAGCTGTGGACGGCGAATTAAGTCAGCAAGCTTACAGCCTGTTGAAAGAGGAGCTGTATTGTTTTCAACAAGAAAGCTGTTGATTTGTTGAGAAGGAGCAATATTCAAAGTCTGAACACGCTTTAATTCTTTATCAATGAGTTCACATTTCAACTTCAGATTGTTGAAAACTGTTTCCGGTACAAGACCTATTTTATAGCCGATTGGAGTAAGTCTTTGGTCGGCATTGTCCTGACGCAGAATCAATCTGTATTCACTTCTTGAAGTCATCATTCTGTAAGGGTCAGAACAGCCCTTTGTTACAAGGTCATCAATAAGAGTACCGATATAGGAGCTTGCCCTGTCAAGAATCATAGGTTCTCTGCCGAGAATTTTCAAAGCGGAATTTATACCTGCAACAAGTCCCTGAGCTCCTGCCTCCTCGTATCCTGAACTTCCGTTGAACTGTCCTGCTCCGTAAAGACCTTTTACTTTTTTAAATTCAAGAGTCGGAAGAAGTTCAGTAGGGTCACAGCAGTCGTATTCAATTGCATAAGCCGGACGCATTATTTCAACGTTTTCAAGACCTTTAATAGTTTTCAGAAAAGCAAGCTGAACATCTTCGGGCAATGATGAGGACATACCCTGCAAATAGTATTCATCAGTTTCAAGACCCATCGGCTCAACAAAAAGCTGATGTCTTGGCTTGTCTGAAAATCTTACAATTTTGTCCTCAATAGACGGACAATAGCGAGGGCCTACACCCTGAATTTTTCCGGAATAAAGAGGAGAACGGTCAAGATTTGAAAGTATAACCTCATGCGTTTTTTGATTAGTATATGTAACAAAACAGCTCACCTTGTTTTCCAGTGTGGAAGAATCAGTTGAAAAAGAGAAAGGAACTATATTTTCATCACCGTCCTGACGTTCCATAACTGAAAAATCGATACTTCTTTTGTGAACTCTGCAAGGTGTACCAGTTTTAAATCTTCTTATAGTTATGCCATGGTCAATAAGGCTCTGTGATAAAAGTGTACTTGGCAATGCGGAATCAGGGCCACTTTCATAAGAAGTTTCACCGATATGAATTTTGCCTTTAAGGTATGTTCCTGTCGCAATTATCACGGCTTTAACGGCATATTCCGCACCGAGTTTAGTTCTCACACCGCATATCTGACCGTTTTCAGTAATAATTTCAGCAACTTCAGCCTGTTTGATGAAAAGATTTTCCTGAGATTCGCAGACTTTTTTCATATAATTGTGATACATAACACGGTCAGCCTGAACTCTTAAGCTATGAACGGCAGGGCCTTTTCCCTTATTAAGCATACGGCTCTGAATAAAACACTTGTCAGCACCCTTGCCCATTTCACCTCCGAGAGCATCAATCTCACGGACAAGATGACCTTTAGCAGTACCTCCGATTGACGGATTACAGGGCATATTAGCAATCTGGTCAAGAGAAATCGTAAAAAGAACTGTTTTACAGCCAAGTCTTGCGGAGGCGAGAGAAGCCTCAACGCCGGCATGACCAGCACCGACAACTGCAACATCAAAGGAATCCATTTTATAATTCATTAAAAAATACCTCCGAAAAGCGTTTCACGTGAAACGGATATTATTTTCCGACACAGAATCTTGAAAAAACTTCATTAACAACGGTTTCAGAGGCTTTTTCGCCGGTAAGTTCAAGAAGTGACTGCAAAGCCTCATCTATAAGAACAGTAACGGCATCAAGCATAACACCGGATTCAAGGGCGGATATTGATTCATTTATCTGCAATAATGCGGTATCAACACATTTTTTCTGACGTTCATTTGAAACAGTGCCGTTATCGAAATTAATTTCAGATGCCTCAAAAATATTCTCAACAGCGGACTGTAATTTTTCAATACCGTCATTATTTTTTGCGGAAATCATAACAGTATTTTCAATATACTTATTAATAATTTGTTCATCAGAAAGAATTTCCCTGTCGCTCTTGTTTATAACAGCAATACAACGTTTATTCTGAAGCTTTTCAAGAATTTTGAAATCGTCCTCACATAGCGGACAACTACCGTCAAAAACAGCAATTATAAGGTCAGCCTCATCAAGTTTTCTGAAAGCAATATCAACGCCGATTCCCTCAATAATATCGGAAGTTTCACGGATACCGGCAGTATCGGAAAGGCGTAAAACAAGCTCTCCTATTTTAACAGATTCCTCAACGACATCACGGGTAGTGCCGGCAATATCAGTAACGATACTTCTTTCAAAACCGCTGAGACAGTTAAAAAGCGTAGATTTTCCGACATTCGGGCGACCGACAATAACAGTATTTATACCGTTTCTTAGTATTCTTCCGTAATCGTAGCCCTTTATAAGGCTTTCAAGTTCAGATTTTACATCATTTAATTCAGACTGAAGGACATCGGGTTCAACTTCCGGAATATCTTCTTCGGGATAATCTGCCCATGCGGAAAGGTCACCGAGAATTTTAACAAGTTTTTCACGTACAGAAGTGATTTTGTTGAAAACTGTCCCCTTGCGTAAGCTTTCAGCCATTTTAAGTTCCGTATCACCTTTAGCGGAAATTATATCCATAACAGCATCAGCCTGAGTCAAATCGAGTTTGCCGTTTATGAAAGCCCGTTTTGTAAATTCTCCTGCACCGGAGGGTTCAGCACCGTTTTTAAGTACGGCACGGAGAATTTTTTTAGTAACAAACAATCCGCCATGACAGGATATTTCAGCAACATCTTCGCCGGTATAGCTGTGCGGAGCTTTGAAAACCGTTAAAATACATTCATCAATAAGCTGACCGTCATCATATACATGACCGTAAGCACATGTATATCCTTTCATATCAACAGCCTTTTTTCCGTTGGGAGCTTTAAAAACCCTGTCAGCAATTTCAAGAGCGGAATCACCCGATATACGAATAACAGCAATTCCCCCCGGAGCGTTCGGGGTGGAAATACCTGCAATAACAGACATAAAATCACACCTTTTCTGAAAAAAAGCCGTCCGCAGACGGGACGGCATTAATCTGAAATATTATTTTGCATAAAAGCAAATACAATAAAAACCAATGACGAAAAGCATACCACAAAAGACGGCATCAGAAGTCTGAACCACAAATCCATAGTCAGAAACAGCGTACAAAGTGAAAGAATAAGAAATGCGGAAAAAATCAGCATTACAAGAATCCAATCTATTATCAGTACAATAAAATTGAAATGCCGTGCTTTTTTATGCAGGCTTACATCAGTACCGAGAGATTTTTTATATTTCACAAGTAAAATCAAGCTTAAAACAAGCTGAATCAAACCACATACTGCAAGTATTTTATGAACAGTTTCATCTGAAAACGTCCGATGAGTATCCATAAAATTAAACGGCATAAAAATAGTCTGAATCAGAACTGACAGAATATTTATGCTTATAAAAACAATGCCTTTTAAAGTACGCCTATGAATTTCAGAACTCAATTTTTCCATAAAGACCGCCCTCTATGGAATCCTCGGGCTTAGGCTTTTTGTAATCCTTTTCAAAGCTTGTGGAGAGGTCAATATCCTTAGGTTCACGGCGTGGTCTTTTTTTGCCGTTGAAATTTTTACCGCCCCTGCCCTTTGACTTATCAAAATTTTTCTTTTTAGGGTTGGTGGAGGAAATTATAATTTTTCTGTAAGGTTCTTCACCGACAGACTTTGAAGAAACGCCCTCAATTTCGGACACTGCCGAATGAATAACACGTCTTTCATAAGGATTCATTGGTTCAAGAGGCTGTGAACGTCCTGTTTTAAGGACATTTTTAGCAACCTTAACAGCAAGTTGCTGTAAGGTAGCTTTTCTTTTTTCCCTGTATCCGAAACAGTCAATAGTAATGCGGAAATATTCTTTATCGCCCTTGTTTGCAATCATAGAAGAAAGATACTGCAAAGCATCGAGAGTTTCACCACGTCTTCCGATAATAGTGCCGTTGCTGTTGCTTTCGAGTTCGATAACAGCACCTGTATCGTTCTGATATATTTTAGCATTCACATTCAGCCCCATTGCAGAAAGCACTGAAATGATGTAATCACGGGCAGTTTCAGCCTTTGGATTGAGGAGTGAATCATCTTCAATAAGGGTAAAATTATCAAGTGAATATTCGCTTGAATCATCGTCAAAATTCTCCGGTTCAGCAGGAACTTCCTCAGCTTTAACCGGTTCAGCAATAACTTCTTCAGCCTTAACTGGTTCAGCAGGAACTTCTTCAGCCTTAACCGGTTCAGCAATAACTTCTTCAGCCTTAACTGGTTCAGCAGTAATTTCTTCAGCCTTAACCGGTTCAGAAGGCTTTAAAACGCTCTTTAAAGGCTCTGAATTTTCAGCAGGGGTATAAGTTGCCTCAACCTCTGCATCGGCACTGCCGAGACCGAAAAAGCCTTTTTTTGCCTCTTTAAGAATCTTAAATTCAATTTTATCCAGACTTACTCCGAATTTCTGTGATGCAAGCAATTTCGCCTCATCAGCAGTTTTTGCTTTAAAAACTTCGGTCATATATAACAACCTCCCTTTTAAAAATTAATTTTCGTAAGTATCACCGTATTTTTCGGCAATTCTCTGACGTGCCTGCTCAATAATAAGCTCGTCCTCCGGAGAGCAGACATAATCCGAATCAGAATATTTGACATTCATTTTGTCACGGGCATCATTAATTTTCTGACGGTTATAATTACTGATTTCGCTTCTTGAAAGCTTTCTGCCGTTTTCATCGTAAACGTTCTGACGTTCCTGCTTTTGCTGAGCCTCAATAGCCTGTTGCTGTTCGAACATTCTTTGCATCCATGGCTTTTTACCGCCGTTTACTTCGGCATATTTCTTAGCTTTTTCACGGTCTTTTTCGACAATAAGAGCAATTCTCTTATCGGAGAAATAACAGTTGAGAGCGAAATTTATAGCAAATGAAAACAGTGATGAAAGCATCCAGTAAAAACCTACGCCGGCAGGAACCTGAAAAGCAAACCATATTGAAAAAACGGGAAGAATATAAAGATAAATATTCATACAGCCCATCTGTGAGGACATCTGAGGATTTTTTCTTTTCTGGTGAACCTGCATATAAACGGTCTGAAGGAGCTGTGCAAGACCGGCAAGGAAAGGAATGAGAAACAAGCCTATTGTGGCGGAATTCCATACTTCGGGGTGAAGTTCGGGAGTAGCACCGAGATTTATTCCGAAAATCTGAAAATTATCGCAGAATTCCGTAACTTTTGAAGTAAATTCCGTACCGAGTTCACTGAATTTATCGGGAGCATTTTTGAACTGCTCAATAGTCATAAGCTCACGGCGGAGGTCACTTGCCTGAATACCCTTACCGCCCATAAGACCGGAGGCGATTTCACGGGCATTGCCGATAATATCCTTGCCGAAATCGAGGATATGTGTCAGAGGTCTGTAAACAACGTCAAGAACGCCGAAAATCAGAACCATCTGAATTATGGCAGGAAGACATGAACCCATAGGATTAACGCCCTCCTCCTGATAGAGCTTCATCTGTTCTTCCTGAAGTTTCTGAGGGTTATCCTTATAGCTTTTCCGGAGTTTTTCAAGCTTCGGATTAAGAGCCTGCATTCTTGCAGAGCTTTTCTGAGTTTTATAGCTTACAGGGAGGAATATAATCTTTGTCAGAACAGTAAAAATAATTATGGCAACGCCGTAATTATTGACAAGATTATAAATCCATCTCATCAGGAATCCGAAAGGAACTCCGAAAATATCATACAAAAAGTTAAACAAACCACATACCTCATTTTCTAATTAAAATCAATTCCTGCCGGACTTGAAAGTAAACTTTTCGGGAACAGGGTCAATACCGCCCAGTGACCATGGATTACAGCGTAAAATCCGCCAGAAAGCGAGCAGAAAGCCTCTGAAGAAACCGAATTTCCTGAAAGCTTCAAGAGCATACTGACTGCAGGTGGGGTAATACTTACAGCATGGCGGAAAAACAGGAGAAATAAAACGCCGGTAAAATTTTATCAGTGCGATACAGATATATTTCATAATCAGGACAAGCCAAAAAGAAGCCTGTTTATTTCGGGAATACCGTATTTTTTCAGATATCCGCTTAATTCGGTTGACTTTGCGGAGCAGACTGAACTTCTTGCAACGATGACAATATCGATTCCGAGGGGCATAGCGAGTTCATTTTCACGGTAAGCCTGACGGATAATTCTTTTAGCACGGTTGCGGTGAACAGCATTTCCGATTTTTTTTCCGGCAGTAATGCCGAGGCGGTTAAAAGGCAGATTATTTTTACGCACATATATGACAATATTTTTAGATGCGGTAAATTTTCCTTTGCGGTAAAGGGCAAGGAAATCCCTGTTATTATTCAGAATTTCAGTATAAAGCATAAGAATCACACCTGAAAGAGAATATTTGAATACACAGCATAACAAAAAAGACCACAAAAAAAATTTGTGGTCTGACTCGTTAGTAGGTTAATCTTGCTCTGCCCTTTGCTCTCCTACGAGCTAAAACCTTTCTTCCGTTCTTGGTAGCCATTCTTTTCATAAAGCCATGCTCTTTTTTTCTGTGAAGCTTTTTAGGCTGGTAAGTTCTCTTCATAATCTGGTCTCCCCCTTTCATGAGATTATATACAATGCCGGACAACAGCATAAGCGATAGTCAAATATCAGCACTACTTGATTATATCTCAAAAAATCTGATATGTCAAGACCTTTCAGAAATTTTTTTTTATTAATCAAAAATTTATTTATTACCATAGAAATAATACCCGTAAAATCCGTATTTTTTTAGCATAGTGACGATAAAAGCACTTAAAATCCTCAAAAATTTTTTTGATTATAAATATTTCCGTCAAAAAAATTCTTGCTTTTCGGTCATAGATGTGGTATAATGTAAGCAAATGCATTAACACAATTAAAATGATTTTAGAAAAAAACGGAGGTAAAAATATGAATTCCTTTTCGGAAGTCTTTGAAGAAGTAAAAAAATACTGTGTCGAAGTAGGAAATATCGGAAATGTTCCGATGAAAACGTGGATAGGCTCGCTCCAGCCGGTTGAGCTGAATGAAAGCAACGCATTTTTCAAGGTTCAGACGGAGTTCCAGAAAAAAATAATAGAACAGAGCTATGGCAATCTTCTCAATGAAGCATTCAGGACTATACTCGGATTTCCTGTAAAAATCACAATAAAAGCTGAAAATGAACATGATGAAGATGTCCGGAACAGTACAGACGGAATCGTAAAAAACGAGGAACTTGAGAGAAGCTATGAATTTGCGGAATATGACTATACCTTTGACACATTCATTGAGGGACGCTCAAATGAATTTGCTCTCGCAGCCTGCAAGGCAGTAGCTAAAAACTGTTCATCAGGAGAATATTCCCTTGACTATAACCCGCTGTTCATATACGGACCTTCAGGACTCGGAAAAACCCACCTCATAACGGCAATCGCCAACGAAATACGCAAAAACAGACCGTCATGCAATATAGTCTATATAACAAGCGAAACCTTCGGAAACGACCTTATAAATGCTCTCAATACAAAGGTTATTTCCGATTTTCACGAAAAATACAGAACTGCCGATATTCTTCTTATAGACGATATTCAGTTTTTCGCACACAAGGAAAGAATGCAGGAGGAATTTTTCAATACATTCTACAAACTCCATTCAGAAGGTAAGCAGATAGTAATTACATCAGATAAACCGCCGAAGGAACTTGTTACACTTGAAGAAAGACTCCGCACAAGATTCGAAGGAGGACTTATAGCTGATATTTCCGTTCCGGACTTTGAAACAAGAATAGCAATAATCAAGCGGAAAGCCGAACTTTTAGACCTCAATATTCCCGGAGAAGTTGCCGAATTTATGGCAAACCGCCTTAAATCCAATATAAGACAGCTTGAAGGAGCTGTAAAAAAGCTTAAGGCACTCAAACATCTTGCAGGAAGTTCACCGTCAATATCAATGGCACAGAGCGTTATAAGGGATATTTTAACGGACAATCAGCCTATCCCTATAACAGTTGAGAAAATTATATCCGAAGTAGCGACTGTTTACGGCGTTTCTCCGGAGGATATACGCTCAAACAAGCGTTCATCACAGATTTCAACTGCAAGAAAAGTTGCAATTTACGTTGTAAGGGATATAACACAGATGCCACTTGCCTCCATAGGTCATGAATTCGGCGGGCGTGACCACTCAACAATAGTTTATGCTATAAATAATATAAGCGAGGCACTTAAAAAAGACATAAATCTGAACACTCTGGTAAGCGACATAATTAAAAATATTAAAGATAAAGGAAGAATGTAAAAAGAAGTTTTCCACATAGTTTTCAACACGATGTTGAAATAAATGTTGAAAGATTTTCCCCTATATTCAGACATTTCCTGCACATTTAACAAAGTTTTCAACATTTTCAACAATTGCACTTTCAACAATGTGTTGAAAGATTTGTTAAAACACTGAAATATATGCCAAGTTTTCAACATTTTTTCCACAATCTTTCAACAGTGTGTTGAAAGATTGATTAAAGAATTTAAATATATGCCAAGTTTTCAACAATCTTTCAACATTTTTTCCACAATCTTTCAACAGTTTCAACATTTTTAAATAATTTAAAAAAGTTTTCAACTTTTCAACATTTTTTCAACAATGCACTGTTGAAAAATTCGCCCCTATATACCGTCATTTCAGGTACTTTTCAACTTTTCAACAGCCCCTACTACTACTACTATTTTTATTTATGTTTTTTGTTTTTTTTGAAATTTTCGCAAATATGAACAAATTGTGAACAGAATTTTCCCGGAAAAGTCCGGAAAAAAATTTTCAAAAAGGAAAGGATTTTTTAAAATGAAATTTTCATGTGACAAGCAGTTTTTATGTGAAGCAATTGTGAATGTATCAAAGGCAGTAGCCTCAAATTCAACTATACCTGCTCTTGAAGGAATCAAAGTAAAAGTAATTCCGAATCAGGTAGAGCTTACAGGGTATAACCTTGAAATCGGAATAACAACAACTCTTATGGCTATAACAGAGGGAGAAGGGGAATTTGTCATCGATTCAAGAATATTCAGTGAGATGACAAGAAAAATGTCAGATGATGTAATTGTATTTGAACTCAATGACAACATGACAGTAGCTATTTCAAGCGGAAACACACAATGCTCAATAACGGCAATGTCAGCTGAAGAATATCCGGAACTCCCGAAGGTAGACACGCAGACAGCAATCAAGATTCCTCAGGGAGTGCTGAAATCAATGATTTCAAATACAAAATATGCAGTGTCAACAACAGAAGTCAAGCCGATATTTACAGGAGAACTCTTTGACATAGAAAACGGCTCTTTCAGTATGGTTGCAATGGACGGATTCAGACTTGCAATAAGAAACGAACCCATAGCATATCCAGAGAAAAGCTATTTTGTAGTGCCGAGAAAAACTCTTTCCGAACTTTCAAGCCTTATAAGGGACAATGACGGAGACAGGGAATGCAGTATTTACGTAAATCCGAAGAATGTTATATTTGATATAAACGGCTACCTGATTATATCAAGACTTCTTGAGGGTGAATTTCACAATTACAGGCTCAGCATACCAAGCGAATACAAAACGGAAGTAATCCTGAATACAAAGGATTTTATCACAAGTATGGAACGTTGTTCACTGCTTATTGACAGCAAAAACAAAGCTCCGGTAAAATGCACGTTTGAAAACGGCGAGGCTCATGTGGAGTGCAAAACACCTCTCGGTGAAATAAATGATATTTTCCCTGCATCAATTACGGGAGAATCTGTTACAATAGGCTTTAACAACAAGTTTGCACTCGATGCTTTAAGAGCATCTGAATGTGATAAGATAAAAATCCAGCTCAGCGGAAGTATGAAAGTAATCAAAATGCTTCCTGTTGAAGGAGAGGATTTCATATTCCTGCTTATGCCCATACAGCTGAGATAATTTTTTTATTATTCCTTGACAAAAAAGTAATTTTGTATTAAAATAATACATATGGGTTCTTAATTCTGACTTTAAGGAGGCTTTTATGTCTGCAAGTGAAATTACAATTACGACAGAATATATTAAGCTTGATTCCCTGCTGAAATTTACCGGCATGGCAGAGACAGGCGGTCTTGCAAAAGAGGCTGTAAAGGACGGCAAAGTCCTTGTAAACGGCGAAGTATGCACTATGAGAGGCAAAAAAATAAAAAGCGGGGATACTGTATCATTCAACGGCTTTGAGGTAACCGTAAAGTGATAATAACTTCCGTAAAGGCTGACGGATTCAGAAATCTCAAGTCAGTTGATTTCATTCCGGACGAAAAATATAACATCATTGTCGGAAAAAATGCTCAGGGCAAGACAAATCTTCTTGAGGCTATGTGGATTATGACAGGCTGTAAAAGCTTCAGAGGGTCAAAGGAAAAGGATTATATAGCTCTTGATAAAAATAAAATGCTCTGCGAAATATGCATTAAGGATTCAAGGCGTATTCAGAAAATATCATACGAACTGAAAAAGGGAACGGCTTCCGTGAAAAGCCTTAGCCTTAACGGTGTGAAAATAAAAGGCACAAGCGGTTTGTTTGATGTTTTCAAATGCATATCATTTACTCCCGATGATACGGAAATAATAAAAGGCTCACCCGAAAAAAGGCGTAATTTCATTGATATGGCATACTCACAGCTTAATCCCTCATCGGTTCCGCATATCACAAGGCACAGCGTAATCATGAACCAGAGAAATGCACTTCTCAAAGGCATATTTCAGGGAAGTTCAAAAGCCGAGGAGCTTACGGCATGGGACAGACAGGCATCAAAAGAGGGTGCTTATATATCATATATGCGTCATGAGTATATAAAACAGCTTAACGAAGTATGCGGAAGGCTTTACAGCAGAATAACGGGCGAAAATGAAATTCTTGAAATTTCATACCGTTCCAACGTTTTCAGGGAATCTGATTTTGAAAAGCCTTTCGGAAATGATGCGGTACAGCGTTATTATGCAAAAATGCGTGAAATGACCGATTATGACATAAAGACAGGCTGTACGCATACCGGTGCAAACCGTGATGATATAATAATCAAAATAAATAAATGCAGTGCAAAGGATTTCGGTTCACAGGGGCAGATTAAAAGCACTGCACTTGTCATAAAGCTTGCACAGGCGGAAATATATTCGCATAAAAGCAGGGAAGCTCCCGCAGTTTTCCTTGATGATGTTATGGGCGAGCTTGATGAAAGCCGTCAGAGGCTTGTATTTGATATAATAAAAAATATGCAGGTTTTTATAACTACCTGCAACGAAAGTGCGTTACTGCCTGAAATCAAGGGCAGGATAATCCGCATAGGAAACGGAGAGATAATCTGAATGTATCTTCACACAGGCAACGGATATTCCGTGAAAATAAGCGATATACTGGGTATTTTCGATATAGAGAATACAACCACTGACGGAAAGTATACAAGGGAATATCTCGAACGTGCCGAAAAGGAAAAACGCTGTATATATACGACCTCCGAAATGCCGAAAAGCTTTATAGTGGCTGTTGAGGACGGAAAGGAAAAGGTCTATATATCACAGCTTGCCGTTTCAACGCTCAGAAAAAGGATTTTGTGATTTTTTTCGGGGACTCCCGTTTTTTCGGGGACTCCGTCCCCGAACCCCTGCAAGCCTTTTGAAAAAGGCTTGACCGAAAACTTTTTTACTTGATAATCAGTGAATAACTGTTGATATAGATTTGACTGCTTAAAAAATGGAGGTAAAATAATGGCACAGCAGAATCAGAATTATGGTGCAGATGATATACAGGTTCTTGAAGGGCTTGAACCAGTAAGAAAACGTCCGGGAATGTATGTAGGCTCAACAGGTGCAAAGGGACTTCATCACCTTGTATACGAAATCGTTGACAACTCCATTGACGAGGCACTTGCCGGCTTCTGTACGGAGATAACTGTTGATATACTCCCGGATGACGTTATACGCGTCTCTGACAACGGCAGAGGCATACCGGTAGGCATACACCCTAAGGAAAAAATATCGGCCGCTACGGTGGTTTATACGGTCTTACACGCAGGGGGCAAATTCGGAGGCGGAGGATATAAAGTTGCCGGAGGTCTCCACGGCGTTGGTGCGTCAGTAGTAAACGCACTTTCCGAGTGGCTTGAGCTTACCGTAAAGGACGGAAAGCATGTTTATTTTCAGCGTTTTGAAAGAGGAAAATATTCAAAGGAGCTTGAAGTAATCGGAGATACTTCTGAAACAGGTACTTCAGTAAAATTCAAAGCTGATTCGGAAATATTTGAACAGACTGTATATGACTATGAAACATTGCTGAAAAGACTGAGGGAACAGGCATTTCTGAATGCCGGAATAAAAATAATATTTACGGATTACAGGGATTCTGAAAATATAAAAAGCGAAACTCTCTGCTATGAGGGAGGTATAAAGCAGTTTGTAGAGCATATACACGCCACCAGAGGGCTTGACAGCCTCCATGATGAGGTTATATATATATCAGGCAGACAGGGCGATTCTACGGCTGAAATAGCTATGCAGTACAACGACAGCTACAATGAAGTTGTATTGTCATTTGCCAATAATATTCATACTATTGACGGCGGTTCACATGAAACAGGATTTAAAAATGCTCTGACAAAGATTGTGAATGAATACGGCAGAAAATTCGGACTTCTGAAAGAAAATGAAAAATTAAGCGGTGATGATGTCCGTGAAGGTCTTACGGCTATTATATCCGTAAAGCTTACGGAATGTGAGTTTGAAAGCCAGACAAAGGTAAGACTCGGAAATCCTGCTGTAAAGCCATTTATAGAAAATCTCATGCAGGAAAAGCTCATGAATTATCTTGAGGAAAATCCCGAAACGGCAAAGATAATTTTTGAAAAAAGCATTTCCGCACTTAAAGCACGTGAGGCTGCGAGAAGGGCAAGGGAACAGGAAAGAAACAAAGCTATATTCGGAAAGTCTCCTCTTCCTGAAAAGCTTGCGGATTGTGCGGAACGTGATAACAGATATACAGAGCTTTACATCGTTGAGGGAGATTCTGCGGGCGGTTCAGCAAAGCAGGGAAGAGACAGACGCTATCAGGCTATACTGTCACTATGGGGAAAGATGCTTAACGTTGAAAAGGCACGTATAGACAAGATTTACGGCAATGACAAGCTTCTTCCCGTTGTAACGGCTTTAGGAACAGGCATAGGCGAGGATTTTGATATATCAAAGCTCAGATATGGCAAAGTAATAATCATGTCCGATGCCGATGTTGACGGAGCTCATATCAGAACGCTTTTGCTGACGTTCTTTTTCCGCTATATGCGTCCGCTTATATCGAACGGAAATATATATCTTGCACAGCCTCCGCTTTTCAGAGTAAGCAGAGGGAAAAAACTGTTTTATGCGTTCAATGAGGAGGAACGTGATAATTATATAGCACAGCTTGCCGATGAAAACGGAAATACTTCCAAAGTGGAAGTACAGCGATATAAAGGTCTCGGTGAAATGGACCCCGAACAGCTCTGGGAAACTACTATGGACCCCGAAAGACGTACAATCGTCAAGGTAAATATGGAGGACGCTATGAAAGCAGACGAAGTATTTACAATTCTTATGGGAGATAAGGTTGAACCACGTCGCCTGTTTATAGAAAAAAATGCAAAATATGTGAAAAATCTCGATATATAAGGCAGAATTATGGAACAGAAAATCTTTGAAAAGGAATATTCAATACCGTATGAACTTTTTGAAAAAGCTTTTACACAGTGGCAGAAAAAATTCGTATATCCGAAAACATACACCATAAGCATACTTTTTCTTGCCGTTGCCGTTGTTTATATCATATCAGCAGTGAGAGATACTTCAAGCATTATGGCGTATGTTATGACAGCTCTTTGCCTTGCACTTTCAGCAGTAAACTGGTATAATCCGAAAAAAATAAAAAGAAGTCTGCTTGAGGCTGTCAAATCTATGTCAGATGAGCTTTACAGAATGGTTCTTTATGACACTTTTATTGAAATCAGCACTGTAATTCCGGCTGAAAATTCAGATGAAAATACTGCTGAAAAGGAAATTTTCGGAGATGACCCCCCCGAAACTATCGAAAGCACTAAGCTTTATTTCAATAACGGTCTTAAAATTCTCGAATATGATGAATATTTCATAGCCTATCAGGTAAAGGAATCGTTTTATATAATACCCAAATCCGGCTTTTCGGACGGAGAGCTTGAGATTTTCCGTAAAAAGAATGCTTTGTGAGGAGGAAAAAAACCTTGTATAATGATAATTCAAAAATAATCAATGTCGATGTTGTTGACGAAATGGAAAATTCCATTCTTGAATATGCAATGTCTGTAATAGTTTCAAGAGCACTTCCCGATGTCAGAGACGGACTCAAGCCTGTACACAGAAGAATACTGTATACACTCTATGAAAACGGACTTACTCCTGACAAGCCATACAGAAAATGTGCCGATACAGTAGGTTCTGTACTCGGACGCTATCACCCGCACGGTGATGCGTCAGTATATGATGCACTTGTAAGACTTGCACAGGATTTCTCAATGAGATATCCGCTTGTAGACGGTCATGGAAACTTCGGTTCAATTGACGGAGACGGAGCAGCCGCATACCGTTATACCGAAGCTAAAATGTCAAAGCTTTCGCTTGATATGCTTACGGATATAAACAAGGATACAGTTGATTTTGTATCAAACTATGATGACCGTCTTAAAGAGCCGGCTGTACTGCCTTCAAGATTCCCGAATCTGCTTGTAAACGGTTCAACGGGTATAGCAGTAGGTATGGCAACTAATATACCTCCTCACAACCTTTCGGAAGTTATTGACGCTCTCAAGCTTATTATCGAAAACCCTGACTGTACTCTTGAGGAGCTTATGGAATGTATAAAAGGCCCTGATTTCCCTACAGGTGGTATAATTATGGGAAAGGCAGGAATACGTTCCGCATATGCAACAGGCAGAGGAAAAATAACTCTCCGTGCAAAAACTCACTTTGAGGAAATAAAGGGCAGAAACAGTATTATAGTTGACGAAATCCCATATATGATACGCAAGACAAAGCTTATAAGCAGTATAAAACAGCTTGTCAAGGAAAAGCGTGTAGAGGGCATTTATGACCTCCGAGACGAATCAGACCGTCAGGGAATGAGAATAGTTATTGAACTCAAAAAAGAAGCAAATCCACAGCTTGTTTTAAATAAGCTCCTGACATATACAAAGCTTCAGGATACAATCGGAATTATTATGCTTGCACTCGTTGACGGTGAACCGAAAGTTCTTACACTGAAAACAATGCTTGAAAAGTATCTTGAATTTCAGGTTGATGTAATCCGCAGAAGAACACGCTTTGAACTTAAAAAAGCTCTGGAAAGGTCGCATATACTTCAGGGATTCGTGCTTGCCTCCGACTATATAGACGAAGTTATGAATATACTCCGCACAAGCAAGACTATTGCGGAAGCTAAATCACGTATGCTTGAACGTTTCAAAGATGTTGATATGTCGGCACTTCTTGACCGTTCCGAATATGATATGACAGGACTACGCCTTGAGGCAAAAACCGGTCTTTCCGCTGAACAGGCTGATGCTATTGTGCAGATGCGACTCGGACAGCTTACAGGTCTTGAAAGACAGAAAATTACTGATGAATTATATTCACTTCTTCAGAAAATCTCTGAGCTTGAGGAAATCCTTGAGGATATCGGAAAGGTTTATGAAATAATTCTGAATGACCTTGACGAAATCCGCCGTAAATTCAATGACGAAAGAAGAACTGAAATTCAGGCTGTAAGCGGTGAAGTTGACGTTGAGGATTTGATACCCGTTGAAGAAAGCGTTGTAACGCTTACCAGCAACGGCTATATCAAGCGTATGCCGGTTGATGAATATAAAACACAGAGACGAGGCGGACGAGGCGTAACAGGTATGAAACAGCGTGACGAGGACTATGTTGAGGAAATGTTTGTATGTTCAAGTCATGACAATATTCTTTTCATATCAAGCAAGGGCATAATGTACAAGCTGAAATGCTATGAAATTCCGGACGGTTCAAAGGCATCAAGAGGTTTTAACCTTATAAATCTCTTACCGCTTTCAGAGGGCGAAAAAATATCCTCTATGATAAAAACCGAGAATTTCGACAGCGGAAAATATATCGTAATCGTTACAAGGAACGGCAAAATAAAGCGTACAGAGCTTTCAGCGTATAAAAATGTACGCAAAAACGGTCTTATTGCAATCGGGCTTGATGACGGTGACGAAATAGCCGGAGTTCGTATGACATGCGGAGAATCGCAGTTATTTGTTGCAACTCACAACGGAATGGCTATTCGTATGTGCGAAAGTGATATAAGACCTTCATCACGTTCTGCACATGGCGTAAGGGCAATAAAGCTCCGTGAGGGCGACTATGTCGTATCAATGGCAAGAGTCCGTGACGGTGCATCTCTTCTTACCATAACCGAAAAGGGATTCGGAAAGCGTACTGATATTGACAGTTACAGAGTACAGTCAAGAGGCGGATATGGTATCACCAATTATAAAGCTGATGATGAGAAAGGCTATGTCTGCGGAATTAAAGTCGTTGATGAAACTGATGATATAATAATTATTTCAAGTGATGGTGTAATAATCCGAATCAAGGCAAGTGATATACGCATTATGGGACGTATCGCAAAAGGTGTGCGTGTAATGCGTGTCAAGGACGATGTTAAGGTTGTGGCATTCACACGTACTGAACATGATGATTCTGCTGAAATTCAGGAAGTCGAACAGCTTTCCGAACAGGAAATCGAAGCCGAGGAAAAAGAGGCAAGCCTTGCGGAACAGAATGAAATAATATCAGATGAAGAACCTGATGATGAAGAATAAACAAAACGGGCAGTCAGTTGACTGCCCTTATGTTTGCCGAAAAAGAATATTTTGCAGACTGCAACAGCAAGTATTTTCATCAGCAGTCATAAGTTCTCACACGAAATTCCGCACCTGTTTTTCTGCATATTTCTTCGGCAGACTTAATCTGTTCCTCCGGAATAACATCGACAACAGTCATAACTACTCTTGCACTTGTCTTAACACAGTCCGATGCAAATTTCTGCATAGCTTCAAAAGCGTTGCTGTATTTAGGACGGGTAACTTTCATATATTCGTCTTCAGTACCTGCATTAAGGCTTATTGATATAGTGTCAAAGATTTCTCCGAGGATTCCGGAAGTGGATTTATTATTAATAAGGTCAGAAAGTCCGTTTGTATTAAGTCTTAAAGGAGGACAGCCCTCTATATTTTTAATAGCCTTTGCAGTATCTGCAAGCACATCAAGACGGCATGTAGGTTCTCCGAATCCGCAGAATATTATTTCCCGATAGTCTGAAAGATTGTATTTTTTTATATCGTCCATAATCTCATCAAATGAGGGGTCGTGTTCAAGCCACAGAGAATCAGAACCGTATGCTCCGTCACCGTTGTTTCTTATGCAGAAAGTACAGTTGCATGGGCATTTATTTGTAATATTCATATAGAGCTTGTTGCCTATAATATAGCTTATTGTCATTTTCTTTTCCATAATAGAAAGACCTCCTGTTTATTATGTAAATACATTCTATCACAAAGTATTTTTTATGTCAAATATATTTTGTTGACAAAATAAAAATAAAA
>JAEDMB010000012.1 GCA_016303235.1 Oscillospiraceae bacterium | reverse complement strand
TAATGCGGATTTAGCTCATCTGGTAGAGCGCCACCTTGCCAAGGTGGAGGTAGCGAGTTCGAGCCTCGTAATCCGCTCCAATGGCGCTATAGCCAAGTGGTAAGGCGTGGGTCTGCAACACCCTGATCCCCAGTTCAAATCTGGGTGGCGCCTCTATAAGAGAGTTAAAATCCATAGGTTTTTACCTATGGATTTTTTCTTTATGTATAAAATCATCTGAATCTGTGCATAAATTTTTTTAAAGGATTTTTTATTCTTATCGAATCTATATAATTATAGATTTTTTCCGTATCGCATTTAGACGCAGGAAACTTTTTTATTTCCTTTTCAAGGTCTTTCAGATATATTCCAACAGGCGATTTAAGCTCTACGTCATCAGCAGTAAACACAACTATCGAATAAACCGGAACATTATTGAATTTTCCCTTGCGGAGATGATATTCAAGATTTTTCACATGAGTTTTATTCTGATACTGAGGATTGTAAAATTTATACGTTTTTTTGCCTATTTTATGCGTAAGCTGTTCACCCTTTCCGCTGACCGTTCCGGAAATTCCCTTTGTTTCGACAGCACACACTCCGAAATTCCCTATAAGTATGTGGTCAATTTCGGAAGTCTTGTCATAAAGCGGAAGATATACATTATTCATAATTTTGTATTTCTTTTTTTGTGCAGTTTTTTTAAGACATTCATAAGTTTTTCGTTCAGCATTTCTCCCCTTTTTCTTATTGTCGCTGAAATAGTCGGCAAAGAAAAGAACGAGCAAAAGCAATATTATCATACTTAAAAATATCAGGAATTTTTCCATAAATTTTCTCACTTCCTCCGGAATATATTTTTAAAGTCTGTCAATAATACTTTCAGGACATCGTTTCCGCACAAGGAAAGAATGTCAGCAAAGCCACTGAAAAAGAGGTGTTTCTCCATGTGGGACAGACTCGCTTTAATTCTGCTTATCATAGGCGGATTAAACTGGGGATTAGTCGGAATTTTCGGATTTGACCTTGTGGCATGGCTTTTCGGCGGTGCAGGAACTGTTCTCAGCAGAACCGTTTATATACTTGTAGCGATTTCAGCGGTATGGTGTATATCATTTCTGTTCAGGGAACAGCGTCACACATCAATTTCGATGACAGACTGATTTTATTTAAGATAACCGCATTTTTTAATATGATGCCGTAAAAATGCGGTTTACAAAACAACAAAAGGGAGGTCAAAGCCTCCCTTTTTTATGGGTTTAATATATTAGTCGCTTACATAAGGAAGCAATGCGATATATCTTGCTCTCTTGATAGCAGCAGTAAGTTCACGCTGATGATATGCACATGTACCTGTAACACGTCTTGGCAGAATCTTAGCTCTGTCAGTCATGCACTTTCTGAGCTTAGCGAGGTCTTTGTAATCAATCTTCTCTACTCTGTCAGCACAGAACATGCAAACCTTCTTGCGGGGTCTCTTAGCTGCACGGGGATTTCTCTCCTTTTCCATGACTTACATCTCCTTTTCTAAAAATATAAAGCCTGATAGTTTCTCTCAGAACGGCAAATCATTTTCGCCGAGTACTTCTTCAAAATCGTTGAGATTGCCTGCTGACATACTGTTATTGCCTGCGGGAGCAGAATTGTTATTCTGAACAGGTGCATTATTCTGCGGAGCCGAATAGTTACCGCCACCGTTTGAAGGAGCAGTATACGATGAACCGCCATTAGCCATAGATGCGGTTTTTGTTTCGCCAAAGGAAACATTATCAGCAACAACATCATATGAATAATGCTTTACACCATTATTATCAGTATAATTATCATTTCTGAGACTGCCTTCAACGATAATCATTTTTCCCTTTGAGAAATATTTTGAAACAAATTCAGCGGTCTGTCTCCAGGCAACTACGTTTATAAAATCAGCCTGTCTTTCACCAGTAGTTTTATCGGCAAATTTTCTGTCAACAGCTACTGTAAAACGGCAGTAAGCAGTACCGCTCTGTGTCTGACTGAAATTAGGGTCAGCAGTAAGTCTGCCCATTAAAATAACCTTATTAATCATTTTAACAACCTCTCTGACATTAGGAAATTAAAGAACTGTTATGAGAGAACGAAGTACGCCGTCACTGATGTTAAGACGTCTTGAAAGCTCTGCCGGGAAATCCGGTTTTGAAGTAAAGCTGTAAATTACATAATAGCCTTCAGTTTCGTCATTGATAGGGTATGCGAGCTTACGCTTGCCCCACTCCTCATTGACTTCAACGGCTTCAGCATGTCTTTCGATAACGCCCTTGAATTTTTCAGTAAGTTCCTTAACAGCTTCTTCACCATTAGCGAGACTGTAAACAACCATAGCTTCATATTTAGCAGATACCTTAGCCATTAAAAACACCTCCTTCCGGAATATGTCCGCCACTCACAACGGACAAGGATACTTTAATACTATACACTATTTCATAGGATTTGTCAAGGGATTTCCAATATTTTTAAAAAATAAAATTTATATCTCCCATAATCTTATTCTTGACAAAATTCCGCTTGTATGGTATATTTTTTATGTAAGCATAACCGCTGTTGGCTTTCGGACAGCGGTTTTTGGTATTATTTCAAGAGGTGATTTTTAAAATGAAAAAAATCAGGATAAATACAAGCTCCCCTTATGACGTAATTATTGAAAGAGGTATGCTTGAAAACTGCGGAAAATATATTGCAGACACTGTTAAATCACGAACCGCCGTTATAATCACTGATGATAAAGTCAACAGTCTTTACGGCGATACCGTTAAAAAATCCATGGAGGAAAACGGATTTAAAGTTGATATATTTGAGTTTCCTAACGGTGAAAAATCCAAAAATTCAGATACACTCAATAAAATATATGATTTTCTCTGCGAAAAGAATATAACCCGTTCAGATATACTTGTTGCACTCGGAGGCGGAGTTGTCGGAGATATTACCGGCTTTGCGTCTGCAACATTCCTGAGGGGCATTGATTTCATACAGATTCCGACAACGCTCCTTGCACAGATTGATTCCTCAGTAGGCGGAAAAACTGCAATTGACTTAAAAGGCGGTAAAAATCTTGTAGGAGCATTCAAACAGCCTGAACTCGTTATATGCGACAGCAACACCCTTAAAACACTTACTCCCGAATTTCTTTCCGACGGTATGGCAGAGGCTATAAAATACGGAATGATTCGTGACAAAAATCTCTTTGAATCAATTGCAGGTCATAATCTTGAAAATATTGATGAAATTATGGACGATATGGTTTATACATGCATTGATATAAAAAGAGATGTCGTTGAGCATGATGAATTTGATACAGGCGAAAGAATGATTTTGAATTTCGGTCATACTCTCGGTCATGCCGTTGAGGGATACTATAATTACAGCACTTATACCCATGGTTGCGGAGTAGCAGTCGGAATGGCTATGATTACAAAGAAATTCTGTCCGGAAGAAATATATAATAAGCTCATCAAGTGCCTTGAAAATTACAAGCTTCCTGTAAGTGTTCCTGTATCTGCTGAAAAGCTTCTGCCTTTCTGTTCAAAGGACAAGAAAAGGAGTTCCGGAAATATAAGCTATATCGTATGCCGTGAAATAGGAAAAGCTGAAATAATCAAAACTTCCGTTGAAGATTTCAACGCTCTTATGGGGGAATAATTTAACTATGGATATAAAAATTCAGCCTTCCAAATTAGAGGGAACTGTAAAAATCCCTTCCTCGAAAAGCTATTCTCACCGTATGCTTATATGTGCGGGACTTGCTGACGGGAAATCCGTTGTCAGCGGAATAAGCTTTTCAAAGGATATTCATGCAACAATTTCCGCTATGACGGCTCTCGGTGCAAAGTTCGAAATAAATGGCGATACGGTAACAGTTCAGGGAATTTCAACTTCCTCTGAAAATGCCGTTATAAACTGCTGTGAAAGCGGTTCAACACTGCGTTTTATAATTCCGGTAGCGTGTGCATTAGGTACATCATCGGAATTTCACGGCGAGGGCAGATTACCGCAGAGACCCATTGATATATATATACGTGAACTTTCCGGAAAGGGTATAACTTTCGATTATAATAATACAATGCCGTTTAATCTTTCGGGAAAGCTTTCGGCAGGCGATTTTTACCTTGAGGGAGATGTTTCCTCACAGTTTGTAACAGGCTTGATGTTTGCACTTCCGGTTCTTGACGGAGATTCAAAAATAATAATGAAATCACGCCTTGAATCAAAGCCGTATGCCGATATGACAATTGCATGCCTTAAGCTTTTCGGAATAGATATATCTGAAACAGATTACGGATATTTTATAAAAGGCAATCAGAAATACACTTCCCATGACTGCACGGTTGAGGGAGATTATTCACAGGGAGCTTTTTTCTTTACCGCAAACGCTATCGGAAACAATATAAAACTTGAAAATCTTGCTGAAAACAGCGTTCAGGGAGACAAAAAAATTCTTGAAATCATTGACGAAATGTGTTATAATGGAAAAAACGGCAGACTCGGACACTTTAAAGCGGACTGTTCAGACATTCCCGACCTTGTTCCTATTCTTGCCGTACTAGGTTCATTCGGTTCTGAAAAGTCAGAAATATTCAACGCAAAAAGGCTTAAAATAAAGGAAAGCGACAGACTTCTTGCAATATCAACAGTGCTTAATGCAATCGGAGGAAAGGTTACGGCTCTTGATGACGGTCTTATTATTGAACCTGTTGAGGAGTTCAAAGGCGGTGAAATTGACAGTTTCGGCGACCACAGAATTGTTATGTGCGGTGCAGTTGCATCAACACGTTCAAAGAACCCTGTAATAATCAGAGGTGCTGACGCAGTATCTAAATCATATCCCGATTTCTTCGGGGATTTCAAAAAACTGGGAGGAAATTTTAATGTCATCAATCTGGAATAACCGCATATCCATATCCATATTCGGGGAATCTCATGGCCCTGCTATCGGTGTAATTATAGATAATCTTCCGCCGGGAGAATATATTGATTCAGAGGAGCTTGCAAGATTTATGGCAAGGAGAGCTCCGAAAAAGGACGGCACTACCACTTCAAGAAGTGAAAAGGATATGCCACAGATTATATCAGGAATGCTCCACGAAAGAACCACAGGAACTCCACTTTGTGCATTTATACAGAATACAGATACACATTCCGCAGACTATTCCAATATTTCAAAGCTTGCACGCCCCGGACATGCAGACTATACAGGTGCTTTGAGATACAAGGGATTCAATGATGTAAGAGGCGGAGGACATTTTTCCGGACGCCTTACAGCTCCGCTTTGCTTTGCCGGTGCAATATGCGGTCAGATTCTCGAAAGACGTGGAATTTATACGGGAGGTCATATCCTTTCTGTACACAATATAAAGGATTCCGCTTTTGACCATGTAAAAGTTACACGTGAAGATATTCTGAAAGTACGTTATAAGGATTTCCCTGTAATAAACGACAAAAAAGGAAACCTTATGAAAGCTGATATCCAGAAGGCAAGAATGGGCTGTGAATCACTCGGAGGCATTATTGAATGTGTATCCGTTAATGTTCCGGCAGGAATAGGCTCTCCTATTTTTGACGGTCTTGAAAATTCAATAGCACAGCTTATATTCGGTATTCCGGCTGTAAAAGGTCTTGAATTTGGTGCAGGCTTTGAAACTGCAAAAATGGTCGGCAGTCAGAACAATGATGATTTCTATGTTGACGAAAGAGGTCACGTTCTGACTAAAACAAACAATCACGGCGGTATTCTCGGCGGTATATCATCGGGTATGCCAATAACTTTAAGAGTTGCAATAAAACCTACTCCCTCTATCGCAAAGCCACAGGAAACTATCAACATGAAAGATATGTCAAATGAAATTCTTGAAATAAAGGGCAGACATGACCCCTGTATAGTTCCGAGAGCCGTTCCGTGTGTTGAATCCGCTGTTAATATTGCACTGCTTTCGCATATGCTTGAATATCCGAATTTCTGATATATACACGGTGAACTGTTATGCATGACGAGAATATTTTCAAAATGTCAAAAATAGCTGATACTGAAATTAAAGATACCGGAATGTCAAATATACTTATATGCTATCTTCTCCACAAAATCAACAGACCGGTCGAAATTGAACAGCTTTATGAAATCACTGTCGGAAATGAAATAATAAGCTATTTCTTCTATCAGGAATCCATTGACTATATGCTCCGCAATAATCTTATTAAAATTGTAAAAAATGATAATCTGAAAGACTGTTATATAAATGACGAAAAAGGAACTCTGTGTGCCACGGAGCTTAAACGCTATGTCCCTAAATCATACAGGGATAAAATTATTCTCTCTGCACTGAAATATTTCGCCAGACTCAAAAAAGAACAGGAAATTATTATTGAGTATATAAAAATCAAGACAGGCGGATATTATACCCGCATACGCTGTCTTGATATTCTTAACGATTTAATGGATATAAAGCTTTATGCTCCGGATTATTCACAGGCTAAGCTGATTGGCGAAAAAATTATGCTTAACCCTGCCGGATTCTACGGCAAGGTTATCGCACTTGCACTGTCAAATACTGAGGAGGAATATGACCTCTCTGACATATGAAAAAAATATCCGGCAGATAAATGCCGGATATTTTAAACTATTTAAGATATTTGTGTTCAAAATAAGGCAATGCACATCTGAATACTTTTCCGTTGAGATATGATAAAAATGAATTTTCATCAAAATTAAATTCAACAGAATATGCACAGAGAGTCTGTATAAAGCACTTGTATTTTTTATTTATTTCTGGTATTCCATATTTTCCGTCACCTAAAATAGGAGAGCCGATATGTGCAAGATGAGCTCTTATCTGATGAGTCCTGCCGGTTACAAGTTCTATTTCTGCAAGAGTAAGTTCAGGATACTGCTTTATTACACGATATTTCGTAACTATTTTCTTGTATCCCTCAATGATTTCGTCACTTATTTTCACTATATTTCCGTTAGGCATTTTTTTATGATATGCAACAAGAGTCCCCATAGGAGACGGCAAAGGCTTTACGGTTATGCAGTGATATTTTTTTGTAACCTGATTTTCCCTTATAGCTCTGTTGAGTTCTTTAAGCGATTTAAAATTCTTTGCACATATGACAATTCCGCATGTATTTTTATCAAGACGGTTACAGAGTGCCGGCGAAAATGTATTTTCCTTATATGGGGAATAGATATTTTTCTTATAGAGATAGCAAAGTATTCTGTTTATCATGTTGTCATGATTGTTTGTGTCATCTGAATGTACTGAAATTCCCGTAGGCTTATCAGCTATGATTATATTGTCATCTTCATAGATTATATCTATACTGTAATCGGCTTCAAGAAACGACAAATCAACATCACGCTTTAAAAATTCATCTTTTACATAGATTTTTACATTGTCGCCCTCTTTAAGCATTACTGATATATCACATGGCTTTCCGTTAAGCTTTATATCCTTTTTTCTGAAAAGCTTGAACATCATACTTTTAGGAAGTTCCGGCAGAGCCTTGGAAATAAATTTATCTATTCTCTGACCGCTGTCGTTGGATTCTATAATAAATTCTTTCAAAAAATCAGCTCCCATAATATTTATATTTATTATTATACCACATATAAAATAATAGTCAAACCAAAACTTTAACTCCGGCAATATGCACAGATATATTTGCAATATGTTGTATAATATCACGAAAAGAATACAAACTCCTTGACTTTTGATTTTAACAGAGGATATAATTAAAATTAGGGTTTATTGAAAATAAACTTTATATTTTAATTTTAAAAATTCTTATTATTTAAGGAGGCTGATTCCAATGAATACAAAAAAAATTATATCGCTTATATCATGTATGACCGTTATAGTATCGGGATTAATGGGCAGAAGCAATATTTCATATGCAGAAAATTCCGCTGATTACATAAATACAACGACAGCCGTTGTTGCAGAAAACACAACCGAAACAGTTACAACATCAAATGACCCAATCGATGTATTTTCAGTTTATGATGCTCATCAGAAATATATCGAGGCTTCAAAGCCGGATACAAATGAATTTGTTTTCAGAAACGGCATTGACGTTTCAACATTTCAGCATGATATTGACTGGAAAACAGTAAAAAATTCCGGTGTTGACTTTGCAATAATAAGAGCAGGCTACGGCAGGGAATTATATCAGGTTGACGCAAAATTCCACGAAAATATGCAGAAAGCCAAAGATGCCGGAATAGACTGCGGAGCTTACTGGTACAGCTATGCAACTACTCCCGAACAGGCTGTGCTTGAGGCAGAAACATGCTATCAGATTATTAAAGACTATCAGTTTGAATATCCGATAGTTTTCGACATTGAAGACGAATCACAGAAACATTTAAGCACGGCTACAATTTCCGCAATTATAGAATCCTTCTGTTCAACTCTTGAAGAAAAAGGATATTATGTTTCACTTTACAGCTATGCAAGTTTTCTGAACTCAAGCGTTTATCAGTCAACGCTTGAAAAATATGACGTATGGGTTGCACACTACAATGTTTCAGCTCCGTCATATAACGGAAATTATGGTATGTGGCAGTATACAAGCAGTGGTACAGTTTCCGGAATAGAAGGCAGTGTTGACCTTGACTATTCATATAAAAATTATCCTTACCTTATGGAAAAATACCACCTTAACGGATTCTAAAAAAATTTTTTCGGGGCATATCAGATTTTTTCCGGTATGCCCCGAATTATATAAGATTGATAAACAAGGAGAAAAATATAAAATGATTCATTTCTTTACAGGCGGTGCGGGCGGAGGAAAATCCTATGCACTTATACAGAAAATCAAGGAGCTTGCTGACGGCAATAATAAAATATGCGTTATAGTTCCGGAACAGTATTCATATGAATCAGAAAAAATTCTTTATAAATCACTCGGAGCTTCAAAATTCAACAGTATAGATAAATTTTCATTTAAAACGCTCTCGCAGGATATTATAAAAAAATATGGTGATTCAAGAATAAAAAGCGAATACGCCGGCGAAAACAAAAAAACTATAATGATAAATCTTGCTATGAATACAGTCTATGCAGGTATGCCCGAAAATGCAGGATTTTATAAAAAACAGTACAGGAAAAACGGCTTTGCTGAAACCGTATCCGATTTCATAACGGAAATAAAACAAGCCGGTATGACTGCCGAAATGCTTGATATAACCAAGGAAAAATTCACCGGAAGACTTCATGAAAAAATGGAAGATATTTCCGCAATATACAGGGAATATGAAAGACTTATGACGGAATATGGATTCAAAGACAGTCTGAATGATATTACGGAATCCGCACACACTGCCACCGTACAAAGATATTTTTCTGGTAAAACTGTATTTATTGATGAATTTGATGACTTTACCGGCGACCAGTATCAGATGATTAAGGCAATTATTGCCGATGCAAAAGATGTATATATCGGGCTTAATACTGAAAATACAAATGCTCCCGAATATACTCTTTTTGATACAGTAAACAGGACTTACAGAAATATTGTAAATCTATGTACGAAATATGATAAAACTGTTTATGATTCCGGAAAGAGATTTTCCGAAAACAAGGATTTGCTTTTTCTGAATAAAAATATATTCCGCAACAGTACGGACAAATATAATTCCGAATCCGGAAATATAAGCATATTCGAGGCAAGAGACTTTTACAGCGAAACAGAATATATATGTGCGGAAATAAAGCATATTGTATATGAAAATCCGGATATAAAATACAATGACATTGCGGTTATATCAAATGATATAAAAAATTATGCTCCCATAATAGAAAACGCCTGCCGAAGATATGAAATTCCATGCTTTATAAGTCTTGAAAAAAATGTTATGCATACTGTTACTATGATATATATATCATCACTGCTTGATATTATATCATCGGATACATATAATACTGAAAGTATTCTGAAATATCTTAAAACAGGACTTGCCGGCACTGAACTTATTGAAATATCAAAGCTTGAAAATTTCTGCTACAAATGGAATATAAAGGGTAAAAAATGGCTTAAGCCTTTTATTCCCGATGACGGAAATCCGGAAACCGATGAATTTCTTGAATGTGAAAAAATAAGAAAACAGGTAATTGAACCCCTCGAAAAGCTTAAAAATTCCGTTTCCGATGACGTTACTGCTGACGTTATATGCCTGAATATCTATAAATTCATCACCGAAACAAAGGCTGACCAGAAAATCAAGGAAATAATAGATATTTACAACAGCAGAAATGAAACATATCTCGCCAATGAACAGCGTAAAATATGGGAATTTCTTACTGATATTCTTGATGATTTAAATTCAACGCTTTACGGCAGAGTAATCCCGTTAAAACAATTCTGTACGCTTTTCAAACAGCTTTTAAGTCAGGCAAGATATTCAGTACCGCCAAAAACTCTTGACGGAGTAATAGTTGCTCCTGTTGCAACTGCAAGATTAAGCTCTCCGAAAATTGTTTTCATTCTGGGAGCAAATGAAGGATTATTTCCTCTACTTCCATCAAGCGACAGACTTTTTTCAAATGATGAACGTGAAAAGCTTTCCTCTGCGGGATTCAATAAAAACAAATCGGCAGTAAACTTTATTTCAACTGCAAGGCTTACGGCATACAAGGCACTTTCTTTCGCATCAGATAAACTTTATATTTCCTACTCTCTTACAAATCTTAATGGAGAAAGCATTTACCGTTCACAAGTGATTGAAAGCATTGAAAAAATGTTTCCGTCAAGCCGTAATCTTGTAAAGCACGAATCTGAAATAAAGGAAGATTTCTATGCAGTTACTCCGAAATCAGCATATTATCACCTTATGCAGAATAAGAAAAATTCAAGTTCCGAAATAAAGGCTGTTCAGACAGTTCTCGAGGAAAATCCCGAATACAGCAAAAAAATAGACTATGTATACAATATCAGTCCGCAGGGTCTTAATTATCAGCTTTCGGATAAAAATATTCTCTTAAAGCTTGCCGATTTCAATAATTTCTACCTCTCACAGACAAAGCTTGAAACTTATAATAACTGTCATTTCAGATATTTCTGCAAATACTGTCTTAATATTAAAGAACGTCAGAAAATAGAAATGAATGTTATGAACTGGGGTATCCTCCGCCATAACTGTTTTTGTGCATTGCTTTCGGAAAAAAATCCCCTGTTCATTAATATGTCAGAGGAGCAAATCAGAAAAATCATAACTGATGAATGTCAGAAATACAAGCAACAGACTTTCAGAAATAATTTCAAGGAAGATTCAAGAGCATTGTTTATATTCGATAAAATCATTGAACAGATTTTCATTGTTGCACTTCACTTTCAGGAAGAACTTAAAAATACTGATTTTATGCCGTCTGCACTTGAGGCGAACCTCATAGACGACAAGAGCCTTGCTCCGCTTGTTCTGAAAGACAGCAAGGGAAAAATTATCTTCACCGGAACTGTTGACAGAATAGACACATACGAGGCTGAAAACGGAAATAAATATATCCGTATAATTGATTACAAATCTTCCGAAAAAACTATTGAAAAACTTTTTATTGATAACGGAATAAATATGCAGATGCTTTTATATATGCTTGCTGTAACTCAGAACGGAAAATTCAAAGACTATATTCCTGCCGGAATGCTTTATGCTATGCTTACAGTAGATTATCCCAGTGCAACTCTGCGAACCAAAGCAAAACCGTTGAATATAAGCTCAAAGCTTAAATTCAACGGAATTGCAAGAAATGATTCCGAAATTATTGACGCTATGGATAAAAGCGATAAAAAAATATACGTTCACACCTCTCCTTACAGAAAGGATTCTTCTCCGCCTGTGATTCCATTCAGTGAAGAACAGATTGACAAGCTACTTGAATTTTCAAAAGACAAGCTGAAAGAAATGAGGGATTCCCTTTATAATGGCGATATAGCTGTTGACCCTCTTATAAATGAAAGAAGAAATTTAAATGCATGCAAATACTGCGAATTTTCCGATGTGTGCGGTAATAATCCCGTATTCAGAAGTCATGACGGTGAAAATACCCTTACTTCAGATAAAATTGAAGAAATTTTCGGAATACAGAATGATAAAAACAAAAAGGAGTAATTAAAAATGCCTTGGACATCTCAGCAACAGGACGCTATAAATTCTACTGGCCGTTCTGTAATCGTATCAGCATCAGCAGGAAGCGGAAAAACTGCCGTACTTGTCGAAAGGGTTATAAATCAGATTATAAATGAGGAAAATCATATACCGGCTGATAAAATAATAATCGTTACTTTTACAAACAATGCTTCCGCTGAACTGCGTCAGAGATTAAATCTCCGTCTTCAGGAGGAAATAACAAAAAGTTCCGACAGCCGTTTTCTTCTTCAGCAATATACTCTCTTTCAGAATGCAAAAATTTCTACAATAGATTCATTCTGCTTTGACATTATCCGCAACAATGCTGAAAAACTTGATATAACTTCCGGCTTTACCGTTCTTGAAGGCACTAAAGAGGAAGTAATGAAAAATCAGGCTGTTGATGATACTCTTGAACTCTGGAGCAAATCAAAGCCCGAAAAATACAGTATACTTTATGACAGATTCTGTCTCAAAGATGACTCCGGAATTAAAAACGTTATAAGGGAATTTGACAAATTTCTTGAATCAATTCCAAACAGGGAAACATGGCTTGATAATACTGAAAAGGAATTCAGCAAAACTGATTTCAGAAATTCGATATATTACAGACTTCTTGCAGAATATTCAGAAACTGAACTTGATTCCGCACTTGAAACTGCCTTTCAGAACAGAAAGCTTATACAGACTGAATTGAAATTCAGCCTTAATGCAAAGGCTCTGACTGACATAACAAATCAGTGCGAAGATGATATTAATATAATCAATGTCTGCAAAAAATCACTTGAAAACGGCTTTATTCCCGAAGTATCATTCAAAACGCTTGTAAGAGGAATCAAAGCCGTATGCCCCGAATATGATAAAAACCGTTCAGAATATAAGGATATAATAAAAACCTTTACAGAAAATATATCCTGTATGAAAGATGATTTAAAGGACAATGCAGAAGTTTTTTCTATACTTCATGAAATGCTCCTTGACTTTTACCGTATACTATGGGAGGCAAAATGTCAGAAAAATGCAATTTCTTTTGATGACGGTGAAAAGCTTGTTATAAATATGCTCTCCGATACCGACGAAAACGGAAATATTATTCAGTCACAGCTTGCAAGGGAACTTTCTGAAAAATATGAAATTATTATGATTGACGAATATCAGGACTCTAATGACAAGCAGGACAGAATTTTTAAACTCCTTTCAAAAAATTACGTGCCGGAAAGCAATTCATATGGAAACAATGTTTTTCTTGTAGGAGATATAAAGCAGTCAATATACCGTTTCAGACTTGCAAATCCCGATAACTTTATAAATACGCTCCGTTCGTCAGTACCCTATACAAAGGATTCAGATGAAAACAATGTTTCAGTAGTTCTCAATAAGAATTTCAGAAGTTCTCCCGAAGTCATAGACTATGTAAACTATGTATTTTCAAATATAATGTCAAAGCAGTGCGGAGATACTGATTATACTGATGACGAAAAATTATATTTCGGTGCGGAAAGTGAATATCCCTCCCCCGACCCCGAACGCAAAACCGAAATTATAATTATAAAAGAAGATACGGAAATTCCAGAAGATACAGACAATGAAAATACACTGAAAAGTGATGAGGTTACTGCCGAATCTGAATGTATTGCAGAAAAAATTGCATCTATGATTAAAAACGGATATGAAGTAAATATTGCTGACGGCAAAAAAAGACCGTGCGAGCCAAAGGATTTCTGTATTCTTACAAGAAAGATAAAAACTTCTTCCGCTTTTATCGAATCGCTTAAAAGGCGTGGAATATATGCAAGAGGCGAGGAACAGACCGGCTATTTAAAATCAAGGGAAATTACAGTTCTTCTTGATATTCTGAAAATAATTGACAACCCCCTCAATGACATTTCCGCAGTTGCCGTTATGATGTCGCCTATGTTTATGTTCACATCTCAGGAAATAGCCGAAATAAGAATTTCAGATAAAAATACATCTGTTTATCTTAATGTTCAGAACATATGTGAAAATCAATACAGCGTTTCTGATGAGCTTAAAGAAAAATGTATCAGATTCAGAGATACTATCCGCAACTTCCGCACATATTCAGTTATACACAGCCTTGAGGAACTTATTGAGGAAATCTATGATTCAACGGATTTTCTCTCCATTATGCAACAGTTCGTTGACGGTGAAAGAAAAAAAGCCAATCTGCGTATGATTATACAGTACGCAAAAGGATATGAAGAAAATGCAAATCTCGAAACAGGCGGAAATCTTTCGGGATTCCTCCGCTATATCGAAAATATTCAGTCAGGTGACTATGACCTTCCTCAGGGAAAAATAAGTGCCGTATCTGAAAATTTTGTTGCAATAAAGACAATTCACAAATCAAAAGGTCTTGAATATCCGTTTATATTCCTTGTGAGAACTGATATACATTTCATTTCTGACAACAAAAAAACTGTTATATGCAGTCCCGAAAATGCAGTAGGCTTTAAACTGAATTATCCCGAAACTATGACGAAAATCAAAACAGTTCCCTTTGATATTCTTTTCCGCTCCTCCGAAAAAAATAAAGTCAGCGAGGAACTCCGCCTCCTGTACGTTGCACTTACAAGAGCAAAGCAAAAGCTTTTTATATCCCTGCCGGTAAATGAAAAATACAAAAATACTCTGAAAGAACTTTCAGAAGAACTTATGAAGAAAAATTTCAGCGTAAAGAATACTGCTCCTCTTGCCGAAAGTCTCGGAGAATGGATTTGGCTGACGCTTTTTGTACATGAAAAATTCCCGGAAATTCAAAGCTTTCTTGAAACTGATTTCGAGGCAAAGGCTTTATCCGGTGATGACCTTTTCAATATATCCTGCTTTTCCGAATCAGATATAAAAGCTGTTTCGCCCGGAACTGAAAAATACAAAGTTCCCGAAGTAAATCCCGAAACGCTTGAAAAATTACGCAGTATAATGAATTTCAGATATGACCTTTCACGTTCTGAAATTCCTTCAAAAATGACTGTAACACAGTTAATATCCGATGAACCCGATACAGACGGAGCAACTCTGAAAGTACCTCAGTTTATGATTGAAAAAAATCAGCCTGCTACTGAAAGAGGCAACGCTGTACATAAATTTTTCCAGCTCTGCGATTTTTCAGCAAATGCAGACGATACGGAAAACGAAATTCAGAATATGATTGATAAAAATTACTTCACTGAAAGCGAAGCTGAACTTCTTCCCGTTGAGCTTATTAAAAAATTCTTCAATTCTCCTCTCTGCAAACGCATAAAATCCGCTGTTTCAATCGAACGTGAACGCAATTTTCAGATTCAGGCTGATGAAATAAAATATACAAGTTCCGGAAAATCTGAATTTCTGAATTCAGACGGAATGATTATAGGAGTCATTGACCTGATTATTCATGAACCCGACGGAATTGTTATTGTTGACTATAAATCAAACAGAAACACTTCAGAATTTTATCTGAGGAAAAAATACTCCGGACAGCTTGAAATATATAAATCTGCTGTCGAAAAAATTTATAATAAGCCTGTCAAGGAAGCTGTTATATATTCCATTGAGCTTGAAAAAACAATATCAATAGAACAGGTCTAATATCAAAGTAAGGTTATTAAAAGGAGAAATTTTCAAATGAAATTACAATTACAAGAAATAATCAATAATAATGATTTAATTTCTAAAACATGGAATGGATTTTGGGAAAATTTTGATTCATATATATTGGAAGAAAAACCACCTGAATTAAAGAGCAGAGATTCTATAATACCATATTTAAGTTCATATGCTTATAAATACTGGCCATACGATGATGGAAACGGTTTGGAATATATTGTAATAAGAATTGAATTTTGTAATTTAAATGATAAAGATATAGGATATTATGATGCCTGTTTTGATATGGAAGGAAATTGGCAAGATGATTTCTGTATTATATATTAGTAATTATAAAGCTCATTCATTTATAACATATCTAATATAAAAAACGGGCGGATTTAATTCCGCCCAAATATTTTTTTATAAAAATAAAAACGGCTGATTTTTTTCAATCAGCCGTTTTTAATAAGCGGACAGGGTGGGATTCGAACCCACGGTACGTTGCCGTATCACTGGTTTTCAAGACCAGCTCCTTAAACCACTCGGACACCTGTCCAAACTACTTGATTATTATATCACAAAAAAATTAATATGTCAAGTGTCATAAATATAGAATATTCTCTTTTATTATTGATTTTTTTGTAAAATATGACTTATGAATAATAATAATTATAAATGCAGATAATATCAGAAATATATGAAAGGATTTGATTATCAGTGAATAAAACCTGCAGTTCTGAATTAATAGAAAAAATTAAACTTGTGAGAAAAGCTCAGGAAAAATTTTCGCAGTTCTCACAGGAACAGGTTGACAGAATATTTAAGGCTGTTGCCACTGAAATGAATACACAGAGAATACATCTCGCAAAAATGGCGGTCGATGAGACGGGAATGGGTGTCACTGAAGATAAAGTCATCAAAAACAACTATGCCTCCGAATATATCTATAACACCTACAAAAACACAAAAACATGCGGAATTATTGAAAACAATGAAGTTCTGGGTACTGTCCGTATTGCTGAACCTGTCGGAATAGTTTCCGCTGTAATTCCTACTACTAACCCGACTTCAACAGCAATTTTCAAAATTCTGATTGCATTAAAGACAAGAAACGGTATAATTATATCTCCTCACCCCAGAGCTAAAAAATGTACTGTTGAAACTGCAAGGCTTGCTCTTGAAAGTGCAGTGAAAGCAGGAGCTCCCGAAAATATAATTGCGTGGATTGATGAACCCTCTGTTGAACTTACAAATACCCTTATGAAAGAATCAGATATAATACTTGCAACAGGCGGTTACGGAATGGTTAAATCCGCATATTCAAGCGGTAAGCCTGCACTTGGAGTAGGTTCGGGAAATACTCCCGCAATTATTGACAGCTCCGCTGATATAAAGCTTGCTGTAAATTCAGTAATACATTCCAAAACTTTCGACAACGGAATGATTTGTGCCTCCGAACAGTCAGTTATAGTTGATTCGGAAATATATGACGATGTAAAGCGTGAATTTGCTTACAGAGGGTGCGTTATAATGGATTCCGGACAGATTCAGAAAATCCGGAATATAATAATCAAAGATAACCGCCTTAATGCTGATATAGTAGGTCAGACGGCTTTCCGCATTGCAGAAATGGCAGGCTTTGAAGTCCCTGAAAATACAAGAGTTCTCATAGCAGAAACAGATTCCTATGATATTTTCGAACCTCTTGCAGGCGAAAAGCTTTCCCCCATTCTTGCTATGTATAAATATGATGATTTCGATACTGCTCTTGAAATCGCTGACAGGCTTATAAAAGACGGCGGATACGGTCACACTTCCGCAATATATATCAATGAAAAAACAGAATCCGAAAAGCTCCGCAGATTTGCCCATAAGATGAAAACATGCCGTATTCTTGTAAATACTCCCGCATCACAGGGCGGTATCGGTGATTTATATAATTTTGACCTCACTCCCTCACTTACTCTCGGGTGCGGTAGCTGGGGCGGAAATTCAGTTTCAGAAAATGTCGGAGTAAAACATCTTCTCAATATAAAAACTGTTGCCGAAAGAAGGGAAAATATGCTCTGGCTCAGAGTTCCGAAAAAAGTATACTTTAAAAAAGGCTGTCTGAATACTGCTCTTGATGAACTTAAAGGCAGAAAAAAACGTGTATTCATAGTTACTGATTCATTTCTTTATAAAAGCGGTATGACTAAAGCTGTAACTGACAAGCTCGGCAAAATGGGAATTGCATACACTGTATTTTTCAATGTAGAACCCGACCCCACTCTTGAATCAGCAAAAAAAGGTTCTGAAAGTATGCTTGACTTTGAACCCGACTGCATTATTGCTCTCGGAGGCGGTTCGGCTATGGACGCCGGAAAAATAATGTGGCTTATGTATGAACACCCCGAAACAAATTTCTCCGACCTTGCAATGCGTTTTATGGATATAAGAAAACGTATATATTCCTTTCCGGAAATGGGCGTTAAGGCATGTTTTATAGCAGTTCCGACATCTTCGGGAACAGGTTCGGAAGTAACTCCCTTTGCTGTAATTACCGATGAAAAAACAAATATAAAATATCCCCTTGCCGATTATGAACTTATGCCAAATATGGCTGTAATAGATACGGATTTGATGATGTCAGCTCCGAAAATTCTTACTTCCGCATCGGGAATAGATGCCCTTACCCACGCTCTTGAGGCATATGTTTCTGTAATGTCATCGGATTACACGGACGCTCTTGCACTCGGAGCTATGAAAAATATATTCATATATCTCCCGATGGCTTACAGTGACGGAAATAATATCACTGCAAGGGAAAAAATGGCTAATGCCTCAACTATGGCAGGAATTGCGTTTGCAAATGCCTTTCTCGGAATATGTCACTCTATGGCACACAAGCTCGGAGCATTTTTCCATATTCCTCACGGAATTGCAAATGCACTTTTAATCACTGAAGTAATGCGTTTCAATATATCGGAAGCTCCCGCAAAAATGGGTTCATTCTCACAGTATAAATATCCGAACTGCCTTAACAAATACGCTGAAGCAGGAAGATATATAGGTATTGACGATACAGGAAGCAATGAGGAAATTTTTGAAAGGCTTATTGACCGTATTGAAAAGCTTAAACGTGCAGTTGATATAAAGCCAACTATCAGGGATTATAATATATCCGAAAGTGAATTTCTCGAAAAGCTTGACAAGATGACGGAACTTGCTTTCGATGACCAATGCACCGGAGCTAATCCCCGTTATCCGCTTATGGAGGAAATAAAAAACATCTATCTTAAAGCATATTACGGGAACTAAAAAAACGGCGGAGAATTTTTAAAATCTCCGCCTTAAATATTATTTATTCTTTTTTTTCACCGTGGTATTTTCGGGAACTTTTTCCGGATAGTATGCGGAAGTGCTTAAAGGCATATTTTTCCTTTCAAGCTTTTCGTGAACAAAATTCACAAATATCGGATATATTACCGCAAAGAACGGTACTGCAAGAATCATTCCGATAAATCCGAACATTCCCCCGCCTATCAGTATTGAAACAAGTATCCAGAATGCAGAAACTCCGAGCTGATTTCCGAGAATCTTTGGCCCTAAGATATTTCCGTCAAACTGCTGAAGAACAAATACAAATATTATAAATTCAATAGTTCTCTCCGGATTTGAAAGCAGAATTAATATTCCTGAGGGTATCGCTCCGAAGAAAGGGCCGAAAAACGGTATCATATTTGTTACGCCGATTATTATGCTTATAAGTGATGCATAGGGCATATTTCTTACATTCAGATATATAAAAGCTATTATTCCTATTATCAGTGAATCAATAGCCTTTCCGACAAGAAAGTTTATAAACTTATCATTTGCATCGGCAGTAAGCCTTAATATTCTTCCGCTGTTTTTAGTATTGAAAAGTCCGCATACAGTTTTCTTAACCTGTGCAGAAAATGTTTCCTTGCTGAAAAGAAGATATACAGATACTATAAGACCTATTAAAAAATCTTTTAAGCCCATAAGGAGAGATAAAGCTCCGCCCGTAAGTCCGGCAAGCAGTCCGTCCTTTGAGAATATATTTTCAATCTGTGGCTGAAGTGTATTGACAAGCGAAAGCAAAAGGGATTCAATATTATTGAACTGGCTGTTTATAAAATCCATAAGCTCCGGATTCTTTTTGCTTATTTTCTCAAGCATATTCTGTAAAAATTTCTGTGAATTATCGAGATAGCTCTGCATATTATTCATAATATTTTTTATGCTGTCGAGAATTTCCGGAACTACATTTCCGATAAGTGCAACTATAACGGAAAGAAAGATTGTCAGCACAATTACTATTGATATTCCTCTTGTAAGCGATTTTCTTTCCTTTTTTCTGTTTGTAATCTTTGAAACATATTTTTCAATAAATTTCATAAGGGGATTTAAAAGATATGCCATAACAAGTCCCCATATTATCGGAGCAAGTATTTTCATTATCTTGCTCAGATATACCTGAATTATTGAAAACTTGAATATCATTATCAGTACAAGCAGGCAAAGTGTAAATGTTATAAGCACATATGCCGATATTGTATTGTATTTGTAATTGAATTTTATTTTCATAGACTCTCCCCATTATTCGGAAAGCATTCTTGTTACGATTTCCTTAACCTTTCCGGGATTTGCCTTGCCTTTTGATGCCTTCATACACTGTCCTACAAGATAGCCGAGTGCATTTGTTTTTCCGTTTTTGTAGTCGCTTACCGATTTTTCGTTTTTGGAAAGAATATCCTTTGCGAGTTCCTCAAGGAATCCCTCATCGGAATTCTGTGCAAGTCCGAGTTCTTCAATAAGCTTTACGGGGTCTTTATCCTCTTTGATTATAATATCAAAAACTTTCTTTGCGGAAGAATTTGATATAGTACCCTTTTCGACTTCGCATATAAGCGATACAAGATTTTCAGCGGTAAGTGCAGTATCAAGTATGCTTTTTCCTGTATCGTTTGTAAACTTGGATATATCGGATAAAATCCAGTTGCATACATTTTTCGGAGAGCATTTGTTCATTGCGGTACATTCATCATAGAGCTTTGATTTGTCAATAGATTCCGCAATAAGAGTCGCATCTACCTGTGAGAGACCGTGTTCTTTTACATAGCGTGAAATCTTCCTGTTGGGAAGTTCCGGAATACTCTCTTTAAGTTTCTGTATTCTTTCCTCATCAACTACGATTGTAAGCAAATCGGGTTCGGGAAAATAGCGGTAATCCTGAGCGTCCTCTTTGGTTCTCATAGTAAAGCTCATACCCTTTGCATCGTCCCAGCGTCTTGTTTCCTGAATTACTGTTCCGCCCGATTCAAGCACTTCAATCTGACGTTTTGCCTCGTATTCGATACCCCTTACTGCTCCACTGAAACTGTTTACATTTTTCATTTCACAGCGAGTTCCGAACTTGTCAGAGCCTTTTTCCCTTACTGATACGTTTACGTCACATCTAATTGAACCCTCCTGCATTTTGCAGTCGGATATATTTATATACTGAAGTATTGACTTGATTGTATCAAGATATGCCTTTGCTTCTGCGGAACTTCTTATATCAGGCTCGGAAACGATTTCAATAAGCGGTACTCCGCAACGGTTAAGGTCTACAAGCGAACCGCTGAAAGAATCATCGTGGAGGAGCTTTCCGGCATCTTCCTCAATGTGTATTCTTGTAACGCCTATACGCTTTTCAACACCGTCAACCATTATATCAAGGTATCCGTTCTCACATAGCGGTACTTCTGCCTGTGAAATCTGGTAAGCTTTCGGCAAATCGGGATAGAAATAATTCTTTCTGTCCTGCTTGCATACGCTGTTTATCTTACAGTTCATAGCGTGACCCATTTTTATTGCATAGTCAACAACTTTTTCGTTAAGTGTCGGAAGTGTTCCGGGCATACCCATACATACAGGGCATACCTGTGTATTAACCTCAAGTCCGAATGCATTACGGCAGTTGCAGTATATTTTGGACTCTGTATTAAGTTCAGCGTGAACTTCAAGTCCGATTACTATTTCATAATCTTTCATTGTTTTTAATTCTCCCTTTTTAATTATTCTCAATGCAGTTTTGAGTTCCTCGGATAAATCAGGATTTTCATATGTTTACTTTTTATCTTTGTACGCATATCCAAAGTTAATTGGCGGTGCAGTTACTGATACATACACAAATTCCGTTTCTCCATCATTTAAGAGTCCATGTACATCCTTATCAGCAAATCTTACAACGTCTCCTGCTTTAAACTCCATTTCCTTGTTATCATCAAGCAGAAGTTTTCCAACACCTTTTGTTGCATACCATATCTGCTCAGAGGCTTCGTGTGTATGTCTTGGCTGACTTGCACCAGGCGACAGGTGTACTTCTGTAATTGTTACTCGTTTGCTTGATGAATTATCCGGATTCAGAAGCTGTCGTGAAACAACTCCAGGATTAGATAATTCAACGATTCCTTTTTTACTTATAAATTCCATGATGTTCCTCCTACAACTTTTGATTTATCTTTTCAGCAAGCCGAAATTTTACTTAAAACTTCTTAGTAATGACATCAAATCCGCCGGAAAGCTGTTCATAGGCATAA
>JAEDMB010000124.1 GCA_016303235.1 Oscillospiraceae bacterium | reverse complement strand
TCCTGACTCCTCTGATGATACCCCGTACAGCAGTGGTACGGGGGAGATTTTTTTGATTTTTGAAAATCTTTACGAATTTGAAAATTTTTCTCTTTCACTTTTGACAAAATCCTAAGGATTTTTAATTTTTTACGGCTCCGAAAATTTGAAATTCGTAAAAAAATCAGAAAACTTTATTTTTTTCTATTAGTGTCATATTCTTATCTGTCCATTCTGAATATATAAAATACTTGTAAATCATATTCAGAACAGTATACAAATTTTCTATCTCACTGCCCTTAATAAATTGAATATTAGTCTGATTAAATGATTCTTCCTTCTGTTTTTCTTTTCTGTTATAACTGGAGCCGTAGTAATATTTATATTTCTTATTTGGCATTTCCAAAAAAATTTTAATATATCTCTGTATATTTTCTCTGATTATTTTAAAGTCATATTTACTTTTAGAAAGTCGGTTCAGATTTATTCCGGCGGATATATATCCGATAAGCTCTTCCAACTGATAAATATCAATTGTAATTCTTTCGCCGTTTCCGTCCAGCAAATCACAATATATTTTATACTTCCAGTTAATTTGGCTTTCTGAAATCAGGACGGAATAATTTTCATATTGATTTAAAAATTCTTCTGCAGTTCTTGATTTTAACAGACTTTCAATAAACTGAACTGTGTTTTTCAGTTTTTCAAGCAGAGGATTAATTTTTAACTGAATATATCTCAGTGTCATTTCAGATTTAAGATTTAAAACATCAAATCCCCTATCGGTATTGATTAAATTATCAAATATATAGATATATTTCTTAAATCCGATTGAATTGTATTTTCTGAAAAACTCAATTTCATCAGGAGTAAAACTTTCAGTTTCATTTTCAAACCACAAGCAGTTGTATCTCCATTTCACAAACATTTCAAGCTCATTCATTGAACCGCCTTGTAAAATAATATCAAATATTTCATTAAACAAATCACACCATTTCCCGTTGCTGTTGAAGTTATTCAGCATATACAAGTCAACCCCGAATACATAATAAAACATCTGCCACAGTAATTTACTGAAATATTCTGTATTTTTAAGATGATGCTTTATACGGTAATACAATGCCTCTTTAACCTTGACAGAAAAATTTTTTTGTTCTCCGTTAATATATTTGTATATTATATCACTCCATACTTCTTTGGTTTCTTCGTTTCCAATATCCTTGCCCTTCTTTGTACTTACACCGTAAAACAAGAAATCTATAATAACCGCTATAAACTGACGGACATCTTTTATATTATCCGTTTTCACAGAATTCATCATACAATGACAGCTTCCAAACGTACCAATTTCTTTGTTCACACGAACCTGCAACTGTATTATATTTATGCAGTCTTTAAGATTCTGCTGTACTCTTTTAAATGTATCATTACTGAAAATCTCATAATTTTCTGATTTCCCGGCAGTTTCATTTACCGAATTATTTAAATCCTCCAGAAGCAGACTGAAGTAAGCATTTATTATCAGATAATTATTTGTTCGGCTTAATTCAATCAAAATCAATTTTATTGATTCTGTTAAATCGCTCAAATTAAATGTATTTAATAAAGCGGATTTCTTCCAGCCACTTCCATTAATCGGTTTTCCTGTAAGTCTGCTGTAAAATTTTTCGTATTTTTCACTCAATGATTCAATATTGTCTGCATATATTAAATCTTTTAAAAACTGCAGGCATGATTGAATTTTTTCGTATGCTTTTCCGCTTTCAAATATCTTATTTAACTCAATAAGGTCTTTTTTCGTACAGCAATGATAGCTTACATCTGCATATTCATAATAGCTGACCATATTAATTACTTTCATATTGTTTTCTATATTCCAGTATTTTCCGAATGTCATTGTATAAACAAGGTTTTCAAGTTCATTTATTTTTATGCTTTCTTTTCCTGCAAAAGCATGAAAAAGGCTGTCAATAATTTTTATCAGGTTTTCCTGATTTTCTTTCATGTTATTATGAAAATATGTTAAATCCACATGGCTGACGGAATATATAAATAAAATTGCTTTTGCATATATTTCCGAATATTCCCTGTTGGAATTGTATAGATAATATTTAAATGTATTGCTCAATGCATCTGCAATTTTTCTGGTCATTCTTTTTCTGTCGTTATACGGGTTGAGATACTGATTTATCAAAGAACTTTCAACAAGCTCCCATTCATCCTTGTCATTTTTTACAGCTATTCTGCTTTTAACTCCCTTAAGCAAAACCATTACGAACATCTCCGCAATTTCTCTTGATTTGATTTCTTCCATTAAAAACATCTCCTTTAATTTATATTATACCACAATATAAACTCAATGTCTATATAATCACTGTTTTATATCAAAATTAATATTTTATTTATTATATAAAATTAATATCTGAGTTTAATATTTTTTATTTCACTTATTTATATGCAAATTTTGATATTGCAATAAATATATGGTAAACTTATATTGTCCCCGGGGATAGCAGAGATAAAAACGGTACCAATTTTATCTCACAAGCCAATCATCAATTATATAATGAAAAGGAGATTTTCTTATGTACAATCAGTTATTTGTAAACGTTGACGAGGTAGTCAGCGAAAACCAAAAGTTAAAAAATGATTTAGCTTTTGCTGTATCAAGCAACAACCAGCTTCAGGCTCAGATTCAGAATCTCACATACGCTGTTCAGCAAGCAAATTTTAACACGATTCAGCATTATGAGGCTACCATCGCATCTATGAAAGCTCAGAAAGAGCTTACCCCAAGACAATTCAATTCAGACAGCAACGGAAATATTGTCTGCATTGAGTCAGGCGGAAAAAAGAAACCTGTCGGAACATTTAAATATGAATCCGCATTTATTCTTTCCACGATTATCAACGGCGAAAAACAGGAAAATATAGTTGTATCATACCGTACGGGACTTAAAGACAGCGAAACGGTTATAATACCTCTTTCTGACATTAAGAAAAATAATCTTTCCAAATATTTCGCTTCCTTTAAAATGATTTGCAAAAAGGAAATTGCAGATGACTATTTTTACATCACCTTAATGGATATTTTAAACACAAACCTCAAAATTTATGAGATTCCCGAATATCCTGGAATTTCTCTCAATATAAAAGACGGTTCTCCTGACTCTGCGTATTTTAACTGCTGTGAAGCCCAGATAAATGATATTTACAAAAAATATATCTCTGAACCTTATCAGAAAAAAATTCTCCCGGCTGTAAACAAAACTCCAAAGGCAATTATGAACGGGCTTCATAATTATTTGAAATCTATGCCCGCACTTATGCTTGTTTCGTTTGGGCTTTCAGGAATGATTTCAACTTTTCTTGAGTATATTCGCCAGAATACAATCAATATTTTAACGGTATCCGTCAACAATACCGATGCCGAAGCTCTTGCTGATTGCATTTCAAAAACCTACGGACGAAAAAAAGCTTCCAAATCGCTTACAATAAGCAAAACCGAACTTACAAAGCTTCTTTCCGACAGCAAAGACGAAACTCTTGTTCTTAAAGATGATTCCACTTCCGAAAGCCTTCTGAAACGCACAGCCTCAATTGATACAATTCTTGGTTTCAAATCCAGCGAAAAATACAAGCCATTCAATATCGTAATCCTTTCAAATACGATTCAGTATTTTATTCCCGACGGAAAAGCCATAATCCTTGAGCCTGATGAAGATTTCGGCAGAAATATTTCAGAAGCGGAACGCTGCAAACTTTCTGAAAATCTTGATGAAATGTACAGATATTTTGTTGATACATTCTGCAGACACATTAAGAATTACGGCAGTGAACTTGCTGAAAACATATACAAAACAAAAAAAGAATCTCCTGATGATTTTACATCGGATACACTCAATACAACCTTTGCAGTATTGTATTCTGTTCTTCTTACATGGTCGGATATTTTTGGAGTTGAACTTTCTTCCGAAATCAAGCCCTTTATTAAAAAACAGATTCTTGCTTCTCAAAACCGAGAGACCGGAAAAGACCTTTCCATAATAAACGACTTTTCAAGAGCATTAAATTCAGCTGTATCTGCTGGTATTATTAATATTACTGAACTTAACAGAAATATGAAATTCAGAGATAATCAGAATACCGGCATCATCAACGGTGAGCTTATGATGATTGAGGAATCAGTCATAAAAGAGGTATTTTTACCCCGGATTAATTCAGCACAGACGGTTAACAGTATTCTTACATCTTTAAATAACATGGGCTGTCTTGTATCAACCAACGGTCACAGAAAACTCACGACAGTATATGATGCCAAAAGAAATCCCGTTCACAGATATTTTATCGCTTTTAAATTTATTGATATGATTAACTCCGAAACTTTGGATTATATTGAAAATCTTAAGTACAGACAGTATTTCAGTGATAATGCCAACGATGAAAAATTTATACCGCTTATTCAAAACAGCTTCGGAAAAACAGCAGGACAGTTGCTTATTCCAATGAATAATCAGCACCGCTGTGTGACGGGAAAATCCGGTGCGGGAAAAACAGAATTTCTTAATCAGCTTTTACCTCATCTTTCAAAAGCCGGAAACCGTGTGGTAATTCTTGACAGCAGTGGTTCATTTAAAAAACAAAGATTGCTGGAATCACTTTCCGAAAAATTTGTGCGTGATAATATAACTATTTACGATGCTGTCCAAAACGGACTTCCCGTTAATCTTTTCCATACTTACAGCAATGACAAGCCTGTTGCACGCAGAAATATGCTTTACAGCATTATAGGAGAAGCGGTGCACTCACCAAGCCAGAATCAGGAAATTACATTGAAAGCAATAGTTAAAAAGATGTTACAATATTCGGATTCTCCGACTTATATCGACTTCCTTGAACAGTTTGAAGATACTGAGGATACATCGGAGAAGAGCCTTTCAAAAAAACTTTCAAACCTTTTTGAAGAGCTTATTGAAGATGATTCCGACAAGCAGAAAGATGACTGGTTCTCTTTCCTTAACAAGTGCAAAGATATAGTAATCATATCACTTAACGAACCTGACAGCGAAAACGGCAATCAGCTCACAGATATGCTTCTTGCATCGCTTTATCATGCACAGCTTCATCAGGATGAATACAGACAGCTCAGTATTTTCATTGACGAAATTCAGAATCAGAATGTTTCGGAACATAGTATCATCAGCAAAATACTTAAAGAGGGAAGAAAGTTTTCAATTGACCTCAATTTTGCAACTCAGTATATTTCAGATATGAAAAAGAGCCGTATACTCAGACAGGCCGGACTTTATGTTCATTTCAAGCCCGACAGCACAACAAGAAATGCCGTTGCCGATATGCTCGGAATGAAAAAAAATGAAATGTGGATGCTTGATTCACTTAACAAGGGCGAATGTTACATTCAGGGAAGTATTTATAATTTCGATACCGACTGTAATGATGAAGTTATAATCAAAGGAAAAACTTATATTAATGATGATTCTCCTTTAAATAAAAAATAATACTGTTATTTCTCCCGGTCGCTTGGCTGGGAGTTTTTTTG
>JAEDMB010000123.1 GCA_016303235.1 Oscillospiraceae bacterium | reverse complement strand
TTGCAAGTATAACATTATCAGTTTCGATATACTGATTGTCATTGAAGTAAATTCCTGTTACTTTTCCGTTTTTTACTTCAAGCTTATTGAATAAGCTGTTGAATCTTACTTCGCCTCCCTTTGAAATTACGTAATTACGCAGATTTTTTACAACATCAATAAGCTTGTCCGTTCCGATATGAGGTTTTGCAAGATACAGAATTTCTTCAGGTGCGTTGAACCTTACAAACGATTCAAGTATATATCTGATTCGGGGGTCTTTAGTACCGGTAGTAAGCTTTCCGTCCGAAAATGTACCTGCTCCGCCCTCTCCGAACTGAACATTACAGTTTTCGTCAAGTATTCCTGTATTCCAGAAATTTTCAACAGCTTTCTTTCTTGAATCGACATCAGAACCACGTTCCAGTACAATCGGCTTTACACCGCTTTCCGCAAGTACAAGCGAAGCAAACATTCCGGCTGGGCCAAAACCGATAATTACAGGTCTTTTTTCAGGTGGATTTATATGATTTATATGATAAGTATATTTTTCAGTTATAACTGCATTTTTACTGTGAGCAAGAATTTTTTTCTCATTAAGATTTTTCTTTATTTCAGTATCAACCGATATTACAAAGCAGATTTTATCCTTTTTTCTTGCGTCAACTGATTTTTTCGCAAGACTTACGGATTTTATATCACATGATTTTATTTTAAGCTCCCTTGCGGACAGTCTTATAAGATTTTCGGAAGTAAATTCAAATTCAAGAGGAACGCTTATATTATTAATTCTTATCACTTATTTCACCATACTTTCAGCACATTTTTTTCCCGCCCATAATCCGGAAGCCCATGCCCATTCAAGATTATATCCTCCGCATTTGCCGTCTGTATCAAGTATTTCTCCGGAAAAATACATTCCTCTGCAATGCTTTGATTCAAGATTTTCATTGACTTCCGAACCATGTATTCCTCCCGCCGTAACCTGTGAATTTTTCCACGATACCGGTGGCATAACGTCAACTTCCATTGATTTTATCATACCTGCTATGCATTTTATTTCACCCGATGAAAGAGACGATATTTTTTTTATCATACTGAAATCTGATTTTTCATCTTTGCGTACGGATTTTTTTATAATATATATTCCGAGATTTTTCGCAACGATACCTGTAAGATATTCGTCAAGCATACAGTCACGGCGGATATTTTTTATATCATAAAGCAAGTCAAGAACTTCATGAAATGACTTTTCCGGCATAAAATCGATTTTTATTTTCTGCGGTTTAAGATATGAAAGATTAAACACACATATTCCCGAAAGAGTATTTTCCGAAAACTGTATTTCGCCTGTTTCGGAATCAAGCTTTTTTCCGTCCGATACTGCCGTAACAGTTCCCCTTGCCCTTATTCCCGCAAGTGATTTGTATTCCTTTGGATTTTTATACGGAAGTGATACAAGTGAGGGATAAACTTCAGTAACCCTATGCGATTTTTTTATAATTTCCGTAACAGCTCCGTCAGTACCCATTACGGGCGAGGAATATCCTCCCGAGGAAATTATTATTCTTTTGGCATACACTGTTCTGTCAGCTGATTTTATTATGAAATTATTTCCCGATTTTTCTATTGACTTAACATCAAATCCGCATATTTCGGGAATATCAAGATTTTTCAGCTTTATTCTCAATGCATCAAGAACTGATGATGATTTATTGCTGTATGGATATATTCTCCCCTCGCTGTCGGTACGGCATACAAGTCCGAGAGAATTAAAAAAATATTCAGTATCAGTTTCTGAAATTATATCCATAAAGTTTTATATACTGCTGTGATAAAATTCGGAGGAAAGATTTTTGTTTCCGAGATTGCACCTTCCGTTCCCTGAGGCAAGTATTTTTGTACCTGTTCTGAGAAGTTTTTCGAGTATGATTACATTCAGATTTTTATCTGAACTTTTTGCGGATATCGCCGAACATATTCCCGAAGCTCCTCCGCCGATTACCGCTATATCTGATTTTATTACATTCTGATTCAAATTACTGCACCGCCTTTTTATATATTATAGCATTATTGACTTCTGATTTCAAGTGATATATAATATTCCCGAAAGGATTGATTTACATGAATATGAAAAAATGCAATATATGTCCTCGGAAATGCAATGCAGACCGTACAATATATACGGGAGCTTGTGGCTGTAACGATAAAATAAAGCTTGCAAAAGTATGCTTGCACAAGTGGGAAGAACCCTGTATATGCGGAAAAAACGGTGCAGGAGCAGTATTTTTTTCGGGCTGTAATCTTAAATGCTGTTACTGTCAGAATTACGGAATAAGTCACGAAAAACTCGGAAAGGAAATATCTGTTGAAAGACTTGCGGAAATTTTTCTCAATCTGCAAAAAGAGGGAGCGTGTAACATTGATTTGGTTACACCGACTCCCTATGTTTATCATATTATAGAAGCTCTTGACCTTGTAAAAGATAAGCTTAAAATTCCGGTAGTATACAACTGCGGAGGCTATGAACTTCCCGAAACTATAAAAATGCTTGACGGATATATTGATATATATTTACCTGATTTCAAGTATTATGACAACGAATTTGCATTGAAGTATTCGGGAGTTCCCGATTATTTTGAAAATATTTCGGAATCTCTTAAAGAAATGATTTCACAGACCGGAAAAATTTCATTTGATGATAACAATATTATGCAGAAAGGTACAATAATAAGACATCTTGCACTTCCGAATTTAAGGCACGACTCAATAAAAATTATGGAATGGCTTGCGGAAAATATTCCGAAAGACTGCTTTCTTGTCAGTCTTATGAGTCAGTATACACCCATATCCGAAATAAATCAGAAATATCCCGAACTTAACAGGCATATCACAAAAATGGAATACAACAGTATTCTTAAAAAAATATCAGAACTTGGCATAGATGGATACTGTCAGGATAAATCCTCTGCTGTTTCCGATTATACACCCGATTTTGATTTGGAAGGTGTCTGATTTATTATCTGCGGTAGAAATTCTATTTTGTCATCTTTAAGCTCAACGCATATTCTGTCACCCTCTGCAACCTGATTACTGATAATCATTCCGGCAAGACGGTTTTCAATAAGTTCCATTACATTACGCTTTATCGGTCTTGCACCATATTTTCCGGTATTGTTTGCAGATGCGACCTTTTCGGCAACGCTTTCCCCGAATGTAAGATTTATTCCTAAGTTTCTTGCTCTCTTTTTAAGTTTTTCAAGTTCATTTTCGCTGATTTTAACCAAATCATCAGAAGTAAGCGAGCTGAAAATTATTATTTCATCTATTCTGTTGACAAATTCCGGAGAAAAGCTTTCCCTTACTTTTGATATGGCTTTTTCTTCATTCTCTTTATCGGAAGCACCTCCGAATCCTACATTGCAACTCTGTCCGGAAGTAATACTTCCTGCATTTGTAGTCATAATTATTATACAGTTTCTGAAACTTATTTTTCTCATCGTTGAATCGGTCAGAATACCGTCATCAAGTATCTGAAGAAGTATATTAAGAACATCATGATGTGCTTTTTCGATTTCGTCAAAGAGTACAAGCGAATAGGGATTCCGTCTGATTTTTTCGCAGATACTGATATTATCGTCATATCCCGCATATCCGGGGGGAGCTCCTATTATTTTTGAAACGGAATGTTTTTCCATAAACTCCGACATATCAAGGCGAATCATACTGTTTTCAGAACCGAATAATACTTCCGAAAGAGCTTTTGCAAGAGCCGTTTTTCCTACTCCGGTAGGCCCTGCAAATAAAAACGTTCCAAGAGGTCTGTCAGCGTCCTGTAATCCCGATTTTGCACGGCAGAGTGTCTGCGATATTTTAGAAATTGCATAATCATGACCGATTATTTTTTTTCTTAGTTTTTCAGAAATTTTATTAAGGCGTTCATCTTCTCCCGTGGAAAGCTTTTTAAGCGGTATTCCCGTTCTCAGTGAAATTACTGAAAGTACATCATCTTTCGTAACGTCATAAATTTCATTTCTGATAAAGTTTTTATTTGAACAGTTCCGGATTTTAGCTCCGGCACATGCCTCATCAAGCACATCTATTGCTTTATCGGGGAGAAATCTGTCATTTATATATCTTACGGAAGTATTTACGGCAAGGCTTATTATATCATCATCAATTCTGACATTGTGAAATTTTTCATAGCTTGATTTTATACCCCTGATTATTCCTATACATTCATCAGCAGAAGGTTCATTGACCGGTACAGGCTGGAAACGTCTTTCAAGTGCGGAATCCTTTTCGATTGTCCTGCGATATTCTTCAAAAGTAGTAGCTCCGATTATCTGGAGTTCACCACGTGCAAGCTGTGGCTTCATAATATTTGCGGCATCTATTGCACCTTCTGCCGCACCCGCCCCTACAATTGTATGGAGTTCATCTATAAATAATATTATGTTTCCGGCTGATACTGCCTCATCAATGCATGCTTTTATACGTTCCTCAAAATCGCCCCTGTACTTCGCTCCCGAAAGAAGTGACGTGAAATCAAGTGAAAATATATATCTGTTTTTCAGAACATCGGGTACAAGATTTTTAATAAAAAGCTCCGCTACACCCTCAACTATTGCCGTTTTTCCGACTCCTGCCTCACCTATAAGGCATGGATTATTTTTTGTTTTTCTTGCAAGTATCTGCAGAACACGTTCTGTCTCGGAATTTCTTCCTATAAGCTTTTCGGATTTTCTGAGAAGTGAAATATCGGTTATATTTTTGCCGTACTTGAAAAGATTCGGATACTGCGAAGGTTTAGGCTGTAATGAAACTGCAATCTCTTCTCTTATGCCGGATATATCACTGCAGTCAAGTGAATCAGTAAGCTCGCCGATATTTACTCCGATTTTTTTCAGAACGGCAAATGCACTGCATGAGCTGTCTTTTAGAAGTGATACAAGTATATGCTCCGGAGTTACCTGTTTTTTTCTGTCAAGCAAGGCTGTTTCAACAGAATCTTCAAGTATGTTTTTAAGTGCGGTTGTAAAATATCTGTCAGAAAGCCTTGACTGCATTCCCTGTCCGACCATTCTTATAATTTCCTCGCATACAGTATCCTTATCAGCTCCAGCCTTTTTCAAAGCAGTTCCCGCCTTAGAGCCTGTTTCATCAGCAACAGCAAAAAGTATATGCTCGCTTCCGACATAAGTATGACCAAGTTCGGAAGCTATTTTTATCCCTCCCTCTATAATTTTTATTGCTCTTTTTGTAAACCGTTCCGAATTTACCATAATGCTTTTTCCTCCTTGATATTGTATAAATATATTATGCCACTATTTTCCTGCGATAACAGTCGAAATGAATTATTACCCGAAAATTTGTAACAATTTTTTAAGCATATCATAATATATACTATGAAACGGAAAAAAACACTCTGTTTCAAATAAATTTATTTAAGGAGTTGTTTATTTATGTGTGGATGCGGTTTTGAAGGCAATGGTTGCTGGTGGATTATCTTCCTTATCATCATCTTTGTAATTCTTTTCTGTTGCTGTGGCAATAACGGCATTGGCGGTTGCATTGGCAATAATAGTTGCGGTTGTGGCTGTGGCTGTGAAAACAACTGCGGTTGCGGATGCTGATTAAAACGGAATAAAAAATCGGGG
>JAEDMB010000122.1 GCA_016303235.1 Oscillospiraceae bacterium | reverse complement strand
GGCTGTAATGCAAGATTTATTCCGTATGCAATAAGCTGTGATGCTCTTTCAGTCAGGCGGTCAATATCACGTGGAGTGACAATCATATTCGGAATACTTTTATCGGGTTCGCATTGAGTCATACTGTTTACTATTGTATACATATCAACAACAGTCGGAACTCCTATGGCTATAACGGGAATACCGAATACTTTCTCTGAAATCTCTTTTCTTGAATTTGCAACACCGCTTCCCGGAGAAATTCCGCTGTCGGAAATCTGAATAGTAGTTCCGAGACGGCTTATATCCGAACACGCAAGGGCATCAACAGCAATAATTCCTGACGGTTTAATTTCACTGCATACAGCTTTAAGAAGTTCAGCGGATTCTATTCCGGTTTGTCCGAGAACTCCTCCGGCAAGAACGCTTACACGTCTCAAAGATGTGAGAAATTCTTCTTCATCGGAATTAAATTCATTCTGAAGATGACGAGTCGCAAGAATTTTGTTTGCTGTCTGAGGGCCTAAAGCGTCCGGAGTAATATCATTGTTTCCGAGACCCGCAACAAGTATATCACCCTCCGGAATAAGCTTTTCAAGTTCAGCGGAAAATTCGGAAATCATATCATCATAGCTGTCGGAAAACTTGCTTAAATTATCACCCTCAAGCGTGATGTAAATTCCTTTGCCCTTTCCTGTTGATTCAATATAGCTGTCGTCATCTATTGATATTTCTGTAATCTTAAATGCTTTTCCACGCTCTGACTGTCTTATACCCTTGGAAATTTCTTTATAATTAATGCTTTCTACTGCCAAATCTGTTCGCCTGTTCATAGCAAAAATCCTCCTGTTGTGCAAAATGACGAAAAATTCAGGTTATTTTCTATATTATATTTTTATTTTGCCTATTGCTTTTTTTTGATTTAAATGCTAAAATAATAATTAGTCTCGAATATGCGGATAAGTTAAATCCGCAGACGAAAAGCAGATTCGTGTCACTGCTTTTCATATTATTTTATGCATTTCAGGAGGAATTATAAATGCCGAATATCAAATCCGCTAAGAAAAGAGTTAAGGTAAATAAAGTTAAGTCTGCTGCTAACAAGGCAAGAAAGTCTAATCTCAAGACAATTATCAAGAATGCTGACATCGCTTGTGCAAACAATGCTGAAAACAAGGCTGAAGCTATCAGACTTGCTATCAAGAGAGTTGACCAGGCTTGTGCAAAGGGTCTTATGCATAAGAATGCTGCTGCAAGAAAGAAGTCTCAGCTCGCTAAGAAGCTCAACGCAGCAGGTTAATTTAAATATAGTGCTTTTCTCCCCGTAATTTTTTATATTACGGGGATTTTTTTATTATATACAAAAAACTGAATAATAATATCTGCAATATGTACAATCAAACGAATATTTTTTATGCGGTTGACTTTTAGGAATCCTTGTAATATAATTGTGACAAGGTGTCATATTTGAAAAAGGGGGAAATTTTTTGCCTACACAATGCTTTTTTAATCTTCCTAAGGAAAAACAGATGAAAATTGTCGGGGCATCTATGTGTGAGCTTTCAAGAGTTCCGTCTGATAAAATATCAATAAATCAGATTATTCAGACAGCCGGAATTTCCAGGGGCAGTTTTTATCAGTATTTTGAGGATAAATTTGATTTGCTTGATTATATACTTTCTAATTGGAAAGACAGACTTCAGACGTGTTTTAAAAAAAATCTTGAAAAATATAACGGAAATCTGTTTGAAATGACAGAAGCCATATACGAGGAAATTATACTTCTGGGTAGAGATGAACATAATCTGAAAATAATTAAAAATTTTCTGCTTGGGATGAAGTTTACTAAAAATGACCGTGTGAATTTTATGAAGCTTTTCAATATATCTGAAAACTTTCTTCATGATATATTTTCACCATATATAAATCAGAATGATTTCAGAGATGTTTCCGAGGATTTTGTCAAGGGAATAATTGACATTATATGTCTGCTTATGAAACAGTCATTTACTGATGTTTTTTCAGATTATGAAAATCTGGAGACGTACAAAAAAGACTTTTATATCCAGCTTGATATAATCAGGCGTGGTGCAATAAAAGAATAAAATTTTAATAAAAGGAGATTTTTTATGTCAAAATTCAGTGTGCGAAAACCGCTGACCGTATTTATGGCAGTCATAGTGGCAATAGTGCTGGGTGTCGTTTCATATACGAGAATGACTCCTGACCTTATGCCGAGTATAGATTTGCCGTATGTTGTAGTGGTTACTTCATACCCCGGAGCTACTCCCGAAAAAGTTGAAACAGTCATATCAAAACCTGTTGAGCAGAGTATGGGAACGCTTGACGGCATCAAAAATATCACATCTACATCAAGTGAAAATGTTTCAATGATAATGCTTGAATTTGAAGAAGAAACTAATATGGATACCGCAACGGTAGATATATTGCAGAAATTAAATCAGATAGAGGGATACTGGGACGATATGGTAGGTACTCCCTACATAATGAAAATGAATCCCAACATGATGCCTGTTGCAGTTGCATCAGTACAGATGGACGGAATGGACAAATCTGAGCTTTCAAATTTTCTCGATGAAACACTTCTGAACCGTCTTGAAGGTACAAACGGTGTTGCAAGTATTTCCACAACGGGAAGTATTGATGAAGAAGTAAGTGTATTGCTTTCACAGTCAAAAATAGATTCGCTCTATGAGAAAATTTATGCCGAAATGGACAAAAATTTTGAAGAACCTCAGAAACAGCTTGACGATACAAAAAAACAGCTTGACGAGGCTATGAAAGGTTTTGAAAAAGCCATAGCGGATATAGAATCAAATCCCGATATGCCTGCTGATATGAAGGAACAGGCTAAAGCACAGATTACATCATCTCCTGATTATGCACAGGTTCAGGAGGGAATTAAAAATCTTGAACAGGGTCAGAAAGAGCTTGACAAATCAAAGGAAGACGCTCACAAAGCTATTGATTTATCGGGACTTCTTTCAATGGATACCCTTTCCGGAATACTTACAGCACAGGATTTCGCAATGCCTGCCGGATATGTAAGACAGGGCGATGCAAGCTGGATTGTAAATGTCGGCGATGAAATAAAATCTATTGAAGAAGTCCAGAATCTTGTACTTGCCGATTTGAAAATGGAGGGTATTGAACCCATAAGAATTAAAGATGTTGCAGATGTTGTTGTAACTGATGACAGTGCCGATATATATGCAAAAATCAACGGTGAGGACGGAGTTGTACTTTCATTTTCAAAGCAGTCATCATATGCGACTGCCGATGTAGCTGAAAATATTGCCGAAAAATTTGATGAACTCTCTGAAGAATATGAGGGACTTAAATTTATAACTCTCATGAATCAGGGAGATTATATTCACCTTGTAGTAAATTCAATAACATCAAGCCTTTTATGGGGTGCATTGTTTGCAGTAATAGTTCTGTTTATATTCCTCAGAGATATAAGACCTACTTTTATAACTCTTTGCAGTATTCCGATAAGTGTAATATTTGCAATAGTTCTGATGTATTTCTCCGGAGTAAGCCTTAATATGATGTCACTTTCGGGACTTTCAATAGCAGTCGGAATGCTTGTTGACAACTCTATTGTAGTTATTGAAAATATATACAGACTTAAAAGCAAGGGCGAATCAGTTGCAAAAGCAGCAATATCAGGTGCGACACAGGTTGCCGGAGCTGTTACAGCTTCAACACTTACAACAATATGCGTATTTCTCCCGATAGTATTTGTTGATGGTCTTACAAGAACGCTTTTTGTAGATATGGCTCTTACTCTCGGATATGCACTTGTTGCAAGCCTTATAATTTCCCTTACATTTGTGCCTGCTATGGCATCAAAGATACTCAAAAAGGATATTAAAAAGAAATCAGAAAAGCCTGACGGAATTACAGCGAAATATAAAAAGGCTGTTACATGGTGCTTGTCTCATAAAATAGCAGTGTTTGCAGTAGCAATAGTACTTCTTGTTGGAAGTATCATGGCAGAAATGTCAAGAGGATTTACATTTATGCCTGATATGGATATGCCACAGCTTTCGGCAACTCTTGAAACTGAACTCGGTACATCTTTTGAAGATACAACGGCTCTTGCTGATGAGGCAATGAAACGCATACAAAGCGTTGAAGATGTTGAAACAGTCGGAGCAATGATTAGTTCTGATTCCGGAATGTCAATGATGGGCGGAGGTTCTTCAAATGCAGTAACATTCTATATTATGCTTGATGAAAATAAAAAACGCTCCTCAAATGAAATTATCAAGGAAATAAATGAACTCTGTTCAGACCTTGACTGCGATTTTAATGCAACAGGTTCAACAGATGTTTCAGCACTTATGGGCGGTTCGGGAGTATCAGTAAATATTTACGGTGATGACCTTGAACAGCTCCAGAAATCAGCAAAAGAAATCTCCGAAATAATATCAGGTGTTGAGGGTACTCAGAATATACTGAACGGTCTTGAAGAAAATGACCCCGCACTGAAAATCACTGTCGATAAAGAAAAGGCTATGCTTAACGGTCTGACTGTTGCACAGATATTCAGCGAAATGTCTGACGCTCTGACAACCGAAAAGAAAGCTATTGATGTAATATTTGATGATACATCATATGAAGTTTATGTTTCTGATGAAAATACAGATTCGCTTTCCGTTGATGATGTAAAGAATTATGTTATTGAAGTAACTGCACAGGACGGAACAGTTTCAGAAGTAAAGCTCAGCGATGTTGCAAGCGTTGAGGAAAGCGAATCACTCAACAGTATTTCACGTAAAAATCAGAAACGCTATCTGACAGTATCAGCGGAAATTGCAGACGGCTACAATGTTTCTCTTGTATCTTCTGATGTTGAAGACGCTCTGAACAGCTATGAAGCTCCAAAGGGAATTAAAATTGAAATATCAGGCGAAAACGAAAACATTATGGATTCTATGAAACAGCTTGTTGAAATGCTTCTGCTTGGCGTAATGCTTGTATATATGATAATGGTGGCACAGTTCCAGTCACTGAAATCTCCTTTTATTATTATGTTTACAATTCCTCTTGCATTTACCGGTGGTATGCTCGGACTTCTTGTCACCGGATTTGAAATAAGCGTTATATCAATGCTTGGATTTGTAATGCTCTGCGGTATCATAGTAAATAACGGAATCGTGCTTGTTGACTATATAAATCAGCTCCGCCTTGACGGTATGGAGAGAAGAAAGGCTATTGCCGAAGCAGGTGCAACAAGAATGAGACCTATATTTATGACATCTATTACAACTATACTCGGACTTATTGTTATGGCTCTCGGTATAGGTGACGGTGCGGAAATGATGCAACCTATTGCAGTCGTATGTATAGGAGGTCTTGTTTATGCAACACTCCTGACTCTGTTTGTAATTCCTTGTCTCTATGACCTTATGAATAAAAAGGAACTTAAAAAGCTCTCCAAAGAAGATTTGGAAATCAGTAAGCTCTGATAAAAAAATACGGGCGATTCCGAAAGGAATCGCCCTTTGTTTTTGCAATAAAAAACGACTCAGTTTAAAAAAACCGAGTCTTAAAGTGCGGATAACAGGAGTTGAACCTGCACTCTCTTGCGAGAACCAGCACCTGAAGCTGGCGCGTCTGCCTATTCCGCCATATCCGCAATTACTTTAACATTATAGCATATAAAAACTGAAATGTCAAG
>JAEDMB010000011.1 GCA_016303235.1 Oscillospiraceae bacterium | reverse complement strand
AATCGGAAGTACTGGAAAACTGTGTTTTGGATACCTGTGCGAACTCATCGCCGTTGTTATTAGTGAAAGCAGTAGTCATATCAAATGGAATATTTCCTCCGCCTATCTGGTCGATGTAATCCAATGCACCCATAAGGCTTGAGGCTTTCTGACTATAGTCAATTTCTGAAATTGAATTGATTTTCCATGAGCCGTTTTCAAGAATTACATTAAGCGTCATATATTCAACAGCTCCGTAATTGTCGTATTCTGCAACTATGTCAAATGAAGTATCAGTGATATTTTTGATTTCCGGAGCTTTTGAAGTCCACGCAAATCCGCAACCTCTTGCGGAAGTTTTTCCATACAGTACGCCTTTATAATCAATATAGCGTGGGTCATTTGTATCGAGTATTCCCGAATATCTGTAATTTATGAATTTTTTTGTGAGAACAGATTCCATATATTCACGCAAATCGGAAGTACTGGAAAACTGTGTTTTGGATACCTGTGCGAACTCATCGCCGTTATCATTAGTGAAAGCAGTAGTCATATCAAAGGGAATATTTCCTCCGCCTATTTGGTCGATGTAATCCAATGCACCCATAAGACTGGAGGCTTTCTGCTGATAATCAATTGCTGTTTTTTCGCTTATAACTGATACCGGCTGAAATTCAACGGCTGATACAGCCGGAATATTCATCGTTAAGGACATCATCAGGGCTGATGTCAGAATACATATTTTTCTGAATTTTTTCATAATAAAACTTCCTTTCATCTTTCAAAATTTATTGAATTGTTTTCTGATATGCTATCAGATATTCTGCATGATATAAATTTATTGGCACAGATTATATAGATATAGTCGTCTACGCATAAAGCTCTGTTCATTTCATAACAGGATTCGTTTTCATATTCGGAAACTGTACCGAAATAATTTATTGAATCATTTTTGATGCGATAAAAATCGTATCCGAATGTTACGGAATCTCCTGTATATTTTTGTGTGCAGTACGGTATGCCTATAATGTTTTTTTCCGGAATAGTCAGAAGTGCCTGACTTTCCTCGATTGCCGGAGAATATAGAAATATTTCCGAATCATAAAAATTGCTTTCAAGTTCTGCCGTAATGTGATTGTTTTCGGACGTTGAAATTTTGAACCGGTTCTGATTCGGCAGGGAATTAAAGCTGATAACTGAATTTTCATTAAGTCTCTGCATACAACCGCCGTAAATAAGCTTTAAATCATCGTTTAATAAAGGATTTCCGGGGTTGCTTAAATCTATTGCGAAAGCGGGTTCGGACTGTTCGGAATATGTTAAGGCATATGCAGTATTTTCAAAAAATCTGCAATCCGTTATATCCTGCTGAATATTGCTGAAATCATCAAGCAAGCCGACCGTATTCATATCAGAATCAAGAACATATAAAGCATATTTTTTATGGATAAAATTCTGAACTGTTTCGCCTGTATCAAGAGTATATTCTTCTTCAACAAATTCATATTCTGTTGCGATTCTGAAAAATCCGTCATATTCGTTCATAGAGGACTGATTGAGAGGTATTCCTTTTATATTCTGATTTGATTCGGGAGTTATATTTCCCTCTGAAAGCGAAAACCTGAATATATCTGTATTTGCGGTATAAGCATTAGTATAGTTGCTTACTGTCACATAAAGATTATTTTCACTGCAATAAACAAATTCAGCAGATTTTGCAAAGGATTTTATATCAGTTTCAATAAATATATCGCCGTTGCGGTCAGTATTGATATTTCCGTAATCGTGATTGATTTTCAATGCCCCTGCTGTCGTAAAGCCTGTATTGAGTTCCTCGGAATTAAGTTCATGCAAATCTGACGGAATATATATATTTTCGGGTTCGGGATAATGTTTTTCACCGTTTATATAATATTCGGGGAGATATTTTTTATAATCTTCGGGATTTATTTTTGAGGAAAGGTCTTTTGTTTCGGAAGTTATAAGATAGATATAATTATTGTTTATCTTTATATCGCTGAAATTTCCTCCCTGAGAATATTCTCCGAGATATGCAAGCACAGGGTTGCCGTCCTGATAGGCTATATTATATGCGAGAATGGTGGTTACAGTGTTTCCGTCATTTATAAGATTTTCGGATATTACAATAAGATTATTGTCTGCTATATACATTCCGCATACTTCCGACTGTAAAATTTCGGAAAAATCCGCAATTATATCAATTGAATAACTGCAAGGAAATTCTCCGTCATTAACGCCTGCAACATTGATATATGAACCGTCACCGGCACTGAATACAGATTTGCCGTCAGTTACAGCCTTGTTAATTTCATTGCTTTTGCAGTTTTCAGAAAAAGTATTGCTTTGAACAGCATCTGTTTCGGTATCAGATTCCATAATGTCGTAAACATTATTGTAATGCTTTGAAGCTTCGGAGAATATTTCATAAACTTCATCATAGTTTTCAGCACCTTTAATAGAAGAAAGACTGTTTCCCGAATTTTTATTGATACCTGTGAAATTTGCTGTATCTGCTGATTTTGAAAAGCTGTCATAAGTCTTTTCATATGCGGGAGTTTTTTTACCTATTGCAATAATTCCCATTGTACTGAATACCGCACAGGCTGTCAGACCGGCGAAAATTTTTATATACTGATTTCTGAAAGATTTTCCGGAATATTTAGCCTTTTGCTGTCTTTTTGATTTAATTATCAGGTCAATATTTTCGGGTCGGAGCTGTACAGGAATTTCCTCTGATTCAAGTATTTTTTTGATTTTCTCTCTGTCGTTCATAAAAAATTCTCCTTTTATCAGTCTGATTCTTCAAGATTCAGTCTTAATTTTTTCTTTATTCTCATAAGCCTTGACCTTACTGTTGCCGGATTTATTCTGCATATTTTTGCAATTTCAAGGCTTGTGTATCCGTTTATCACTGACATTGAAAGAATCATTTTTGATTTTTCGTCAAGACTTTCAAGAGCTATTTTCAAATCATGATATTCATAGTTGAAATTCTCTGATTCTGAAACAGTTTCCTCATATTCGCATGTATTGTCATTTAAATATTCTTTCTGTTTTTTCTTTATCTTAGCGGAAAGAATTTTCATAATCCAGCTTCTGAAAGCCTTTTCATTGCGGAGATTTTTAATGGATTCAAAGGCATCTGCAACGGCATCGCTGACCGCATCGCTTGCATCGTGACTGTTACGGAGATTATATCTTGCTATGTGATACATGTCTTTATATACAAGGGAATAAAGGCGTGAAAATGCATCAGTATCGCCTGCAACTGCAAGCCTCACATCTTTTTCAAAACTGCTGTCATCGTCATTTATATAGGATACTGCCGAAATGTCATTCACAATAATTCCCCCCCTTTTATAAATACAGTGCCGTAAATAGTATATTTTGTTGCAGTGATTTATTAAATTTGTAGGAATATACAAAAATTTTTGTTTCTGTATGTATATTATGACAAAAAAAGGCGGATTTTTTAAAAATCCGCCCTTATTATCTTTCGTATCGTGAAAGTATATTCATAGCAACTTCTTTTCTTGTCTGACGGCTGTCCATAGCCTGTTTTTCTATATAGCGATGTGCCTGAGGTTCGGTAAGCTTCAGGTATTCCATTAATGCACATTTTGCACGGTTTATAAGTCTTAATTCGTCAATCTTCGTTAAAAGCTTGACATTCTCCCTCTTAAGTCCGAGCATTCTTGCTCTTGTAGCCTGAACGAGCTTTAATGACTGATGAAATACTGAACGGTTAAGGGGTTTTGAAACTACGCATACACCAAATTCCCCGACTTTATCGGAAACATCATCTGCAATTTCCGCACGGCATATAAGAATTATTCCGGCTGTTGAGGATTCAGACATCATAACGGCAAGTTCGTGACCAAATTCGTCCGATACAGGAGTATTTATAACGATTATTTCGTATTCTGTCGTATCTATCAGACGGCGAGCCTCGCTCCCGCTGTTGATTGCTGTAATTTGTGAATATCCGGCATTTTTCAGTAATTGTGCAACGGCATCAATTCCCTTTTCCGAACCTGAAACTATTAATGCACGTTCCATAAGAGCCTCCGTTTTAATTTATTATATGAATGGAAAATATCTTTTTTCTTCAAAATTATCTTTTGAGATTCTATACTCACGCCATGTGTGCGAGATGTTATTCAGAATCGGATTTCTTGTTTTTTCGTTTAAAACTGATTTTATAAAGTCGCTGTCGCAGGCGATTTCATAAGCTTTTTCAAGAGAGGAGGGAAGTTTTATTTTTGTTTCGGATTCCGGAGGAAGTTCCTCTCTGTTTTTAATTCCCTCAAAGCCTGCGGAAAGTATAAGCTTGAATGCAATATACGGGTTGCATGTTGCATCGGCTGAACGCACTTCAATAGTAGGTGATTCTCCGTTAGCATTTGAAACTCTTATAAGAGGTGAATTGTTGCTGAAACTCCAGTTTATGTATTCAGGAGCGTATCCGACTCCGAAACGCTGGTATGAATTTGTTGTGGGGTTAAGAAATGCAGTCATTTCAGGTATTCTTTTAAGTATTCCGGCTATGAAATAATTTCCCTCGTCAGAGCCTAAAATATCAGTTCCGTTTTTCTTTATGCTAAGGCATATATTCAGCATACTTCCGGGCTGATTTTTGAGAGGTTTGGGCATAAATGACGCATAAAGACCATTCTGCGATGCTATTGACTTTACGACTGTTTTATAGTGAACCATATTGTCCGCAGCGGTAACAGGTTCGCTTTTTTTGAAGTCAATTTCATTCTGTCCCCAGCCGTGCTTATGACATGAGCTTTTCGGATTAAGTCCCATTTCCTCAAGTGAAAGACAGATTTCACGTCTTGTATTTTCGCACTTGTCAAGAGGTGCAACATCAAGATAACCGCCATGGTCATGCGGAATTTTAGTCGGTTCGCCATTGTCATCGAGATTGAAAAGATAAAATTCGCATTTGGTAGCAAATTCGCATGAATATCCGTCTGAATTTAACGCCATTATTTCATCGTGGAGCTGTTTTCTCAAATCCCCCGGATAGTCCGAGCCGTCCGCATTTTTTATATTGCAGAAAAATCTGACTACTCTGCCTGACTTTGGTCTCCAGGGGAGTACGGAAAGGGTTGAAATATCCGGAAAAAGCAACAAATCCGAACATTCTCCGGTTATTCCGGAAGCGTCAAATGATATGCCATGCTTGAAAGCTCTCGGGAGTTCTTTTGGCATAATTGCGATATTTTTCAGATTTCCGAAAATGTCGCAGAATGTGAGACGTATGAATTTAACATCATTTTCCTCTACAAAATTCAGTACTTCAATAGGTGAAAAGCTCATATTAAAAAATCCTCCATTCAATTTATTTTTACAGAACTTTTTTTCTTAGTCTTTTAAGTTCCGAAAGGCTAAGGCAGTTCGGAAAGCTTTCATCATCTATTCTTGCGATACATTCATCAATATCTACCCAGCAGACTTCTGAAACTTCCGATTTGTCAATTTTAATGTTTTTTATGTCAACGGGCTTTGTGTATATAAATACTGATGCAAATTCCCTGTCAGTACGTTTTCCGAGTCTTGTATTGCATACCTTGAGTGACTTTTCCATTCCGATAAATTCAAGATTTCTGGGGTCGGCAGTGATTCCGAGTTCTTCTTCAAGCTCTCTTACTGCTGAATATCTTGATTCCTCACCGGCTGATGTATGACCTGCTGATGATACGTCATAGAAATCCGGAAAGAATAATTTTTCCTTTGAACGTTTCTGCAAAAGTACATATATTGACATATCAACACGGCGGATAATCCATATATGTGAAGTAAGATGACCGTCTCCGTCACGGTGTACGAGAGAACGTGGTTTTATACGGTTTGTAACATGTTCGTTTTCGTCTACTATATTCAGAAATTCCTCGTCATATACTGAAAAAGAAAAATTACTGTTTTCCTCCGAAACTTTATAGAATATATCAAGTATGCCGTCAATAGTGCTGTTGCTTATATTCTCATTGGAAATATATATATCAGCATTAAGTGATTTTATTTCATTAAGACAATCATAGAGTGCGTCAAGATTTTTTCCGTAATATTCGGGAAATCCAAGTTTTTCTGCAAGTTCCTTATGCAATTCCGCCGGTGTAAAGCGTCTGCTCAGAAAAATTTCAGTATCCATAAAAAAAGCTCCTTTAAACTTTGTAATTAATATAGCTGTTCAAAAGTCTGATAATGGTCATCAGTGTAGAAAATAAGACCGTCATTTGAAAATATAATGCGTTCAGCACCTCTGAATCCGCCGTTATAGTTCACATCACATTCTGTCCATATTCTTCCGTCGGAATCGGGGAGAAGTCCCTCATAGTTTCCGAATCTGTCTCCGCCTATGCTCATACCTTCAGCGACTTCCCATAAATTGCCCTTTTTGCTGTCCCAGCCGAGTGCAATTGCATCATTTTTTTTGATGAAATTATTGGGAAGTGTTCCGAATGTATGTATATATTCTGCGACATCTTCGGGAGTGGTATAGCTACCGGATTCGAGTATAATATTATTGTCTGTCGTTATTGGTTCTGTTTCCGTTTCAGAATTATAATAACTGGTATCAGGTTCAGCGGAAGTTATAATTTCAGTTTCTTCGGAATATTCTTCTGTATTATCAGCAGATTCGGAAATTTCTGAAATTTCACTTTCTGAAACAATGCTTTCTTCCGGAATAAATTCAAATGCATTGTCTTTAAGTACTATTCCGAGAATTATCAGGACTATCATACCGGCTATACTTAAAAATATTTTTTTATTTTTCAAAACAAATCTCCTTTCCTTGCACAATCAATTATATACCCACTTTTCGGAAATGTCAATCATTATTGCGAAAAAAATCGGGACAGATTAGCAAATCCGTCCCGAAATGTTGCAGAATTTTTATTAATAGTCATCGCCCTGAAGTGCATCATAGCCCTGCTCGCCTGTACGAACTTTAACAACGTTTTCAACGTCATAGATGAACATTTTACCGTCGCCGATATTTCCTGTATAGAGAGCCTCTTTTGATGCCTCAATAACCTTTTCAACCGGTATCTTTGATACGACAGCCTCAACCTTTACCTTTGGAAGAAGTGTTGATGCCTCATCTTTAACACCACGATAATATACATCGTGACCTTTCTGTGTACCGTATCCGAGAACCTGTGTTACTGTAATACCCTTTACGCCGACTTCCATAAGTTTCTGCTGTAAAGCCTCAAGCTTGTTCTGCTTGCATATGATACTGATTTTTGTAAGCTTTGCCTCTGTTTCTGTTCCGGATTTTTCGGAAACAACTTTCTTGACAGCGGGAGCTTCAACCGGAATAGGCGGTTCAGGAACTTCAATACCAGCCTTGTGAGCCTGCTTGTCCATCTGCTTGATTGAATCAATTGAAGGCATAAAGTCTGCATATGATGACGGGAGATTGTGTTCAGTAGCGTCAAGACCGATGATTTCTTCTTCAGCTGATGCTCTGAGTCCGATTGTAGCCTTGATTACAAAGAATGTAATTGTAATTGTTACTGCTGTCCACGCACCTACTGCAAGGACTCCGACAAGCTGTTTACCGAGGAGGTCAAATCCTCCGCCATAGAATAAGCCGTTAAGAGTGTTTGAAGGTGCTGAATCTGTTGCGAAAAGACCTACTGCTATTGTACCCCATATACCGTTCATCATGTGAACTGCTACTGCACCTACCGGGTCATCTATATGGAGAACATAGTCAAGGAGCCATACTCCGAACGGTACAAGCAGACCTGAAACAAGACCTACAAATATTGCACCGACAGAGTTCATAACGTCACAGCCTGCTGTTATACCTACAAGACCTGCAAGTGATGCGTTAAGACACATTGAAACATCAGGCTTTCCGTATTTAAGCCATGTGAAAATCATACATACAAAAGTTGCAACGGCAGGAGCGATTGTAGTTGTTACGAAAATTGAGCCAAGCTGCGGGATTGATGTTGCAGCAGCACCGTTGAATCCATACCAACCAAACCAGAGTATAAAGCAGCCTAATGCACCGAGTGTAAGTGAATGTCCGGGGATTGCTCTTACTTTTATTACTTTTCCGTCTTTGTCAGTTTTGAATTTTCCTATACGTGGGCCGAGGATTTTTGCACCGATAAGTGCTGAGATACCGCCTACCATATGAATTGCACATGAGCCGGCGAAATCGTGGAATCCCCATTCAGCAAGCCAGCCACCGCCCCAAATCCAGTGAGCTTCAATAGGATAGATAAGTGCGGAAATTACTGATGAATATATACAATATGAAATGAATTTCGTTCTTTCTGCCATTGCACCTGATACTATTGTAGCAGTCGTAGCACAGAATACAAGGTTGAATACAAAGCTTGACCAGTCGAAATTCTGATAATCTGTAATAATATCGAATCCGGGCTTGCCGAGAAGTCCGGCAACGTCCTCGCCTAAAAGAAGTCCGAAACCTATAAGTATAAATACTACTGTACCTATGCAGAAATCCATAAGGTTTTTCATTATGATATTTCCGGCATTTTTAGCTCTTGTGAAACCGGTTTCAACCATTGCGAATCCGCACTGCATAAAGAATACAAGTGCTGCACCAATCAGAAACCATACACCGAATACTTCACCCGATACAGCTTCCATAATATTTTCATTCATAAAAAATCACCCTTTGTTTACTGATTTTGTCAAAATTGCTCTGAGTTACTTTTAAGGAGGTACCTTCCTTAAAAATAACAAAAAGATGCCGAAAAGAAGTTTTATTCAAACCCTTTTCAGCACCTTTGCTGTCTATGGTTATATTATATTCCCGAAAGGAAAAAATGTCAACTGTTATACTGCAAGATAATTTTTGCCCGAAACCGTAATTTTTTGTAAAATCCGCAGACCATAAAAGCAAAATTGACATTTTGCTTTGATTTTTAAAGTGAAAGGCTTTTCTGACTGATTATATTAAACTTATTTTACTGAAAAACTTAACTGTATCGAAAAAAAGAGCAGTCCGCAGACTGCTCTGTAAATTATTATTCGGCAAGAAGTTTTTCAACACTTGCAAGCTTGACGCATATTACGAAAAGCTCCATAGCCTTTGAGAGTTCCTCAATAGTAGGATAAGACGGAGAAATTCTGATATTTTTATCTTCTGGGTCTTTCTTGTAGGGGAATGTTGCACCTGCACCCGTGAGAACTACGCCTGCATTCTTGCAGAGTTCAACAATTCTCTTAGCACAGTGTGGGAGTGAGTCAAAGGAGATGAAATAACCGCCCTTAGGGTCAATCCACGAGCCTATTCCGAGAGGTCTTATTTCCTTTTCGAGCATATTTATAACGCAGTCGAATTTCGGACGGAGTATAGCCTTGTGCTTTTTCATATATTCAACCATATTGTCGAATGTTCCGAAATATTTTACATGGCGGAGCTGATTTAACTTGTCATAGCTTATAGTACATACTGAAAGAGCTTTTTTGAGACTTTCAATATTTTCCTTGCTTGAACCAATCATTGCAACGCCTGCACCGGGGAAAGTAATTTTTGAAGTTGAACCGAATATATATACAATATTTTCGTTTCCTGCTTTTTTCGCCTCGTCAAGGATATTAAGTATATATTTCGGATTGTCGCAGAGGTGATGGATTGTATATGCGTTATCCCAGAAAATTCTGAAATCCTTTGCAGACGGCTTGAGATTTGCAAAGCGTCTTACAGTTTCATCGGAATAGCATATGCCTTCCGGATTTGAATACTGCGGAACGCACCAGATACCCTTTATTGATGAATCTTCTGCAACAAGCTTTTCAATCATATCCATATCAGGGCCGTCATTTTTCATAGGTACGGGAATCATTTCGATACCGAAAAATTCGCATATTCCGAAATGTCTGTCATATCCGGGGGAGGGACAGAGAAATTTTACATTACCCTGTTTTGACCATGCAGGTTCGCCGAGTATTCCGTGAGTAAATGCAACCTGTACTGTCCAGTACATTATATTAAGGCTGGAATTTCCGCAAACAATTATTTCGTCCTCGGAAACTCCGAGCATAGGAGCGAAAAATTTCTTAGCTTCGGGGATACCGTCAAGAATACCGTAATTTCTGTAATCAGTACCGTATTCACTGGCAATTGTTTCTTCGTTAAGGACGTTGAGCATACCCATACTTAAATCGAGCTGTTCAGATGAGGGCTTTCCTCTTGACATATCGAGTTTAAGACCGAGTGCTTTAAAGTCATCGTATTCCTTCTGAACTTTGTTTTTAAATTCAAGAAGCTGGTTTTTGTTCATCTGCTTTAATTCCATTGCTAATATTCTCCTTTGTGCAGTAATGCAATTTATACATCTGATAGTATATCATATATTTCCCGATTTTTCAAGTATTATTTTCACTAAATTATAATTATCGTGATAATATAAAATTATGCTGATTTATTTCCGGATTGATTTTGCATATATGGAATAAACCAGAATAATATAACTATCTGTATAATTAATTCCGGAACTGTTCGTCATTATATACAATTTAAACGTTTAAGTCTTATAAAAACATACAAATTTATAAGGGTTTATTGATTTTCTCTTGACAAATTATACTTTTTGCAATATAATATAGACATAGAGAGAAATAAAATTATAAAAAGATTCGTTATAAAGGAGGAATCGTTATGAAAAATAATATAATATCAAAAATAATAACTTTCGCTATGGCTACTGCTTTATGCTTTACAACAGTACCTTTTCAGGTTTCTGCATATGAACTCGCAACAGTTGATATTGAAAGCAATGAAGAAATAGTTGCTGAGGCTGAAGAAGAAAAGATTTTTGAAATTACTCAGCAGATTTCTATGAGCCTTTACGATTCCAACAGCTATGACGGATATTCATACAGTTCACTCCTCGATTCAAATAATATTACTGTTTATAATTCACTCGTATCCCTTGCAGACCCGACAGATAATCCCTTAAGAGTAAACCTCCCCGAAGAAGTAAGAGTTAATCTCGGTTCAAAAAATCCCGATGAACCTCTCACCGATGAAGAAAAAGATACAATCTCACAGCAGATAGCAACTTCAATTTATTCCGGATATGGTTTTCTTCTCCTTGACCACCCCGAAATTTTCTGGACTGCTCCTACTTTTACATTCTCATATACAGGTACTTATGAAGTAAATAACCTTACAAATGAAACTATATTCAAAGTAAAGGATATTACTTTCTATTTCCAGCTTGATACTGATTTTCAGGGCGATATGGATTATGCAAGAAGATGTAAAGACCAGCTTTTCCGTGAACTCGGCGAATTTCCGGTTGAAGGCGAAACAAGATACGAAAAAATAAAGAGCATACACGACCACCTTATCCAGACAGTATCATACAATAAAGATGCGGTTTTTGCACACAGTGTAATAGGTTCTCTTATTTACGGCGAATCAGTATGTGAAGGATATTCAGAGGCTTTCAAGCTTATATGCGACCGTGAAAATATTCCTTGTATAGTAGTTGTAAACGGAAAACATATGTGGAATCAGGTTAAAATGGAAGACGGCAACTGGTACGCAATAGATGTTACCTGGGACGACAGGGATTTTGTTGAAGAACTTACCGGCAGTGACGTTGCATATGACTATTTTCTTAAAGGTATGAACAGCTTTATAATGAGTCATTTCCCTATATCAAGCTTATACGGAATATCATACAAGACTCCTAACCTTTCAAGAAAAGACTATGAATGTGACCCACAGCCTCCCGCTCCTTTAAACAATGATAATAATTCAGATATTCCGGTTCTCCGTTCTCCCGAAGAAAATGCCGATATAGACGGTGACGGTGTAGTAAGTATAGCTGATGCTGTTATATGTACTGCAACAGTTCTCTCATTTGATTCAGAACAGGAATGTGATATAAACAATGACGGTGTCACAAATGCATTTGATATTATCACTCTTAAAAGAATAATCAAGAGAGGCAGACAGGAATAATCTATAAACAAACAGCAAGGGCGACCAAAAGGTCGCCCGTATTTTTTGCTATTTAATCATTTGCAAAGTAACTTCAACGGCTTTGTCAAGCTGAAAATCATCGGATTCGCCTTCCGACTGTACAGCTATATAATCGGGAGTAAGTCCGATTCCGTCAAAACATTCTGAAAGCGATGTCTGATATTCGGAAGTAGTAAGAGAAACAGCACTTCCGTCATCAAATTCGTGATATGTCTGTATAACTCCCTTTCCGTATGTCTGTTCGCCGACTATGGGAGAACCTTTGAAATCACGCAGTGACGCTGAAAAAAGTTCTGCTGCACTTGCAGTATTTCCGTTGACTATGACAGTCATAGGAATATCAAGTTCCGATTCATCGGAATATACAAGAGTTTCGGTGTGGCCGTCCTTATATTTTTCAACAGCTATTACACCTTCGGGAAGAAGAGGGTCAAGGCATTTTTCAAGGGAATCCGCAAGACCTCCGCCGTTGTTTCTCAAATCAAATATAATAGCCTTTGCACCGTTCATAGTAAGTTTTTCAAGAACGTTGCGGAACTGGTCGGGAGTATTTGCTCTGAATGATGAAATCCTGATATATCCTATGTAATCATCAAGCATATTTCCTGTTACGGAAGTTATTTCAATCATCTGACGGGTAAATTTAAGCGGAATATCCTTTCCGTTTCGTCTTATGGTGATTTCGATGTCAGAACCAGCCGTTCCGCTCATAAGTGCAACTGATTCCTCCGCACCTTCCTCGAGTACGTCCTTTCCGTTGACGGCAACTATAATATCGCCTGTTTCAAGAATGGAATCAGATACGGGGGAGTCAGTCATTATTGAGGAAACTTTAATATATCCGCTTGAATCCTTTGATACTGTTATGCCAAGACCGATAACTTTTCCGGAATCCTCTGCAAGCATTTCCTGATATTCGTCCGGTGTGAGATACTGAGAATACTTGTCGCCCAGACCGTTTATATAGCCTTTAAGTATGCCATAGCCGAGTTTTTCCTCATCAATATCGTGAAGATAATTTTCTCTGATATATGTATCCGCATTTTCAAGCTGTTTGTATTTTTCGGATTTTTCCTTGACATCGGCAACCTTTTTGTTAAAGCTCTGCAATGAAAAGAAAGATGTTACTATAAAAGTTACAGCACATACTATTGCAGAAATACTTAATGCAAGTCCGAGGCTTATTTTTTTATTCATATTTCATTCGCTTTCCGAATATTTATGTATCAGTTAAGATAATTCTGCGGGTCTTGTGCAGTTCCGTCAACTCTTACTTCAAAATGGAGATGATTTCCTGTTGAATGACCTGTACAGCCGACAGCACCTATGGCTTGTCCCTGTTCGACATATTCGCCGACTGATACATATGCAGTTGAAAGATGTGCATACATTGTTGAATAGCCGTCACCGTGGTCAATAAGAACATAGTTTCCGTATCCGCCACCGCAACCGCAACTGTAATCCTTGGCGTAGTCGTGTGTGCAGGAATTGTTTACCATAATGACAGTTCCGGCACGTGATGCAACGGCAGAAGTACCTCTGATACTTCCTCCGGCGATGTCGATACCCTTGTGAGTAGTACCCCATCTTGGGCCGAAACCGCTTGAAATATAGTAGCCTCCGGGGGCAGGCCATATAAATCCGGAAGAACTCTGCTGTTGCTGAGCCTGTTCCTGAGCGAGTCTGTCAGCTTCAGCCTTTTCAGCAGCGAGACGTTCAGCCTCTGCCTGTTCTTCAGCAAGACGCTGTGCTTCTTCGGCAGCAGCCTGTTCAGCGGCAAGACGTTCAGCCTCTTCTTTTGCAGCCTGAGCAGCCTTTCTTTCTTCCTCTTCTTTCTTAGCCTTTTCTTCAGCCTCTTTTTGTGCGGCGAGTTTTTCGGCAGCTTTTTTAGCTTCTTCGGCTTTCTTTTCTGCTTCGGCTTTTTCCTTTGCTATACGTTCAGCTTCAGCCTTAGCTTCCTGAGCCTTTTTCTCTGCTTCAGCTTTTTCTCTTGCTATTCTTTCGGCTTCGGCTTTAGCTTCAAGAGCCTTTTTCTCGGCAGCAGTTTTGGCTTTCTGAATAGCCTCTTCATTTGCTTTCCGGAGCTGTTCCTCACGGGCTTTTCTTGCAGCTTCTTCGGCAGCTTTTATTTTTTCCTCTTCCTTGAGTTTTTCGTCATTTATGGCATTGAGGTTTTCAATATTCTGCTGTCTCTGGCTTGCCTCAAGCTTGAGAGTATTTATATATTCTTCTGACTGTTCAAAGGCTGTATTATATTCTTTCTTGAGAGTTTCAAATTCAGCACGCTTGTTTTCCTGTTCGGATTTTTTAGCCTCAAGAGTAAGCTTTTCGCTTTCGAGAGCAGATTTCTGAGCGTCGAGAGTTTCGAGCTGATTTTTAAGAGTTTCGATTAAATCGGTATCGTGTTCAGCAATACGGTTTACCATTTCGACTCTTGAGAGCATATCATAGAAATCAGTAGCACCTATAACAGCAGATGCAAGGCTGTCGTTTCCTGTGACATACATAGCACGGAGACGTTCCTTGAAAAGTTCAGTATTTTCAGAAATATCCTTTTCCTGCTGTGCGATGTCCCTGACGAGCTGTGTGATATTTTCTTCAGCTGTTGATATATCGGATTTGATTCTGTTGAGTTCCTCATCAACGATATTGATATTATTCTGCATAAGAATAATCTGGTCGGTGAGAGTATCCTGATAATCCTGCTGTTCCTTCATATCGTCATTGTACTGACTTAATTCTTTTTTGAGCTGTTCGATTTTCTTTTCATTTTCGGAACGTTCTTCCTGAAGTTCTGCAACGGTTTTAGCCTGAACGTTCTTTTCCTGTTTTACAGAATACGCAAATGTAAGGTTTAATGTAATTACTCCGCAGACTATGAATGTGAGGAGCTTTTTGATTTTAAAAAGTTTACTCATTATATACGCAGATATTTTTTTTGGAAACATCTGCACTCCTTTCGTAAATTAAATTAATCAATGTTAAACATTAATATGCTTTCTTGTACACAGTACACTTCCAAGACCCCCGATGAAAGCACCTGCAAGAATATATGCACCCAGTACATAAAACTGAATTTTTCCGAACGGGATAATACTTCCCAGACCTATGACGTTCATAACTCCGACATTTTCCGTCAGAATACTGAATGTTGAACGGTATGTGAGGAGAGTAAGCAGAAAAGCACCTGCTCCGGAAAAAAATCCCGTAATCATTCCCTCAATAAAAAACGGTATTCTTATAAATCCGTTTGTAGCACCTACGTATTTCATAATCTGAATTTCTTCACGTCTTGAAAATACGCTTGCTTTTGTAGTATTTGAAATCATAATCATAGAAACTATTACAAGCCCGATTATGATAGCTGTTGCTATGAGGGTTACAACACGCCTTAATTCCATAAGAATATTGACAAATTCCTGAGAGGCTTTTATATAATAGATGTTGTCCATTTTTTCGATTATGCCGATAATTTCGGTTACACGGTCAATATCGTGAACTCTGACCTTATATCCGTCTACAAGCGGGTTATCGTTGCCGAGAGAATTAAAAATTCTTTCATATTCCGGCATAGACTTCATCATAGACTGAAAAGCCTCGTCCTTTGATTCAAAGACAACTTCCGAAACGCCGTCTATTGCGGAAAGCTGATTTCCGAGTTCGTCAATCTGTTCCTGAGTGGCGGAATCGTCAATAAATACGGCAATTTCATTTTTATCGCTTATTCCGCCGATGATTGAATCGATATTTATGTAAAACAGGACTGCCATTCCGACAAGCATAAGTGATATAAGAAGGACGCAGAATGTTGCAAAAGCCATCATTTTATTTTTCCATATATTTTCCGTGCCTTGGTCTATAAGATATTTTATACCGCTAAGCTTCATCGTTTATACCCCCGATTACTTCATCAAAAACAATTCGTCCGTCAGTTATATTGATTATTCTGCCTCCGAAATGTCTGACGAGGTCGTGTTCGTGCGTTACCATAAGAACAGTAGTTCCGCAGTCGTTAATGCCTTTCAGCAGTTCGACTATTTCATATGAAAGTTCAGGGTCGATGTTTCCGGTAGGTTCATCGGCGATAATAAGTTTAGGGTCATTTACCAAGGCTCTTGCAATTGCAACACGCTGTTTTTCACCGCCGGAAAGTTCATCGGGATATGAGTTCATTTTTGACTGTAATTCGACAAGCCCGATTACATAAGGGACTCTTTTCTTAATGAACTTTCGGGGTGCATCTATAACACGCAGTACGAAAGCAATATTTTCATATACGGTCATAGAAGGTATAAGTCTGAAATCCTGAAAAACAAAGCCGAGAGTACGTCTGAATTCAGGAATTTGTCTTTTTTTAAGCTTGTTGAGGTTATAGCCGTTTACGCTTACAGAACCGCTTGTGGCGTCTATTTCCTTCAGCAGTAGCTTAATCATGGTACTTTTACCCGCACCCGAAGAACCGACAACAAATGCAAAGTCGCCGTCATTTATTTTAAGGCTTACGTTGTTGAGAGCGTCAACACCGCTTGAATATGTAACGGATACGTTTTTTAATTCTACCATTTAAATCACCTTCCTTTTAATTTTTTAAAAAATCCGGCTTTCGTTCAGGAGAGAATGATTTATCAGAATTTCATAGGACTTGCGGAGAGGTATTTTTTAACCATAAGGGCGATTTTGAATATAATAGCGTGGTCAAATTCCCTTAAGTCAAGACCGGTAAGCTTTTTGATTTTTTCGAGTCTGTAAACGAGAGTATTTCTATGGACAAAAAGCTTTCTTGAAGTTTCTGAAACATTGAGATTGTTTTCAAAGAATCTCTGGATAGTGAAAAGTGTTTCGTGGTCGAGGGATTCGATACTGCCCATTTTGAAAACCTCATGAAGGAAAGTTTCGCAGAGAGTTGTCGGGAGATGATATATAAGTCTTGCAATTCCGAGATTGTCATAACTTACAATTACCTTGTCGGTATCAAATACCTTTCCTACTTCGAGAGCCATCTGAGCTTCTTTGAATGAACTTGCAAGCTCCTTGACTCCTACAACGGGAGTGCCTATTCCGACATTTACTCTTGTATAGAATTCACTGCTTAAAGTATCTGCGATTGAACGTGCAAGCTTTTCGAGGTCTTTTGAATCAACAGTGCTTTTGAGTTCCTTTACAAGAACTATATCATTTTCAGTTATATTGAAAACAAAATCCTTGTTTTTATCAGGGAAAAGGTTCTGAATGACATCATATGCGGATATATCATTTGCAGATACAATTCTTATGAGGAATACGACACGGCTTATTTCAGCATTGAAATGAAGTTCCCTTGCCTTTATGATAATATCTCCGGGGAGAACGTTATCGAGAACGACATTTTTTATGAAATTGTTTCTGTCGTATTTTTCATCATAGTACTGCTTGATATTTGTGAGGGATATAGCCATAATGCTTGCATACTTTGCGGACGCCTCGTCAACTCCCTCAACGAATACGGCATAATCGGGCTTGACTCTTGCACCGAACGGCTTGTATGTATATCCGTCTCTTATAAAAATATCATGGGAATCTGTGAGGTCAAGCGAAACAAATTCGTTTGTAGTTCCTACTTTTGTGAGGTCACTGCAGGCGATAATAGTAGCTGTTTCGTCAACAACTCCTATGGTGCAGTCTATGGTCTCTTTCATCTGCTGAATAAGACCCTGAAATAAACGGTTGGACATAAAATCAAATCAATCCTTTCTTATTATACGTTAAAAAGCAATCCTGATATATTACAAATTGTAACATATTTTCATTGCTGATTTGTGAACAAACTGTTAATTTTTTTCTGAGATTCCCGATATTCTGAATTTTTGGTTATATACTGGAAAATTCTGTTCATATTCTGTTAAAAAAGCTGTAACCAAAATGTAATTATATCACATTTTTTCGGGAGCGTCAATATTGAGAATTGCGAGAGTGTTTTCGAGAACCTGTTTAACGCTTATGCAGAGTGAAAGACGTGCGAGACGGAGTTCATCTGTTTCAGCATTCTTTACACTGCACGAGTCATAGAATCTGTGGAAAAGCGTAGCGAGTTCGATAGCATACTTTGTAATCTTTGCGGGGTCGTAAGTTCTTGCGGAGGCGTTGACAGTGTCCGGAAGTTCAGCGATATGACGGATAAGCTCTATTTCGGAAGGCTGTGAGAGCAGTAAAAGGTCAGCTTCGGGAGTATATTCGATTCCCTCTGATTTGAGATTTGCAATAAGACTGCAGATTCTTGCGTGTGCATACTGAACATAGTAAACGGGATTTTTGGAGGACTGTTCAACAGCAAGGTCGAGGTCAAATTCAAACTGAGAATTAGCCTCACGCATATTAAAGAAAAATCTTACGGCATCAATCGGAATTTCATCAAGAAGTGTTACAAGAGTAATAGCCTTACCGCTTCTCTTTGAAATCTTGATAGTTTCACCGTTACGGACGAGTCTTACCATCTGCATAAGAACTACATCAAGCTTGTCCGCATTTACTCCGAGTGCAGTAAGGGCGGATTTAAGACGTGGGACATATCCGTGGTGGTCGGCACCGAGAACATTTATAGCCTTGTCGAAATTTCTTGTTACAAGCTTGTCATAGTGGTATGCAATATCAGGAACTACATATGTAGGAATACCGTTTGCACGTACAAGGACAAAATCCTTGTCAACTCCGAAATCAGTAGCCCTGAACCATACAGCACCGTCCTGTTCGTAAGTGTGACCGGTTTTCTTGAGCTTTTCAACGATACGCATAGTTTCACCGCTTTCGTGGAGCTTGCTTTCCCTGAACCAGTTGTCATAAACTATACGGTATTTTTTAAGGTCACGTTCAAGACCTTCGATATTTTTCGGCAGTGCATAATCAACAAGAGTTTTTCTGCGTTCCTGTTCGTCCTGACCGCTTAAAACAGCACCGTATTCATCAAAATAGTTTTTAGCGTGTTCGATAATATCCATACCCCTGTAAGAATCTTCGGGCATAGGAAATTCGGTAGCAATTCCCTCATCGCCGTAAATAGCTTTGCAGAAATCGTCCATACTGTAATTATTAAGACATATTTTCTGTCCCTCGTCACTGCAAATCTGCATATAGCGGAGTGAAAGGGATTTTCCGAATTTTTCAATCTGATTTCCGGCATCGTTGACATAAAATTCACGTTCGGTATAAAATCCAGCCCACTGGAGAACGCTTGCGAGACAGTCACCGATAGCACCGCCTCTTGCGTTTCCTATATGCATAGGGCCTGTCGGATTTGCGGAAACAAATTCAACAAGTATTCTTTTACCTTTTCCGTAATCGGTTTTACCGTAATCCTTTCCCTCATCAAGAGAAGCTTTTACGACATCGGCGAACCATTTGGGAGACAGGAAAAAATTCATAAATCCCGCACCGGCAATCTCGCATTTTTCAAAGCAGGAATTTTCGAGTACAAGCTCGGATTTTATAAGTTCAGCGATTTTACGGGGAGGCATACGGAGAGTTCTGGCTGATACCATAGCGATATTTGTAGCAAAATCTCCGTGGGACTTGTCGGCAGGAATTTCCGTTTTGAAATCCGGAAGCGGAATTTCAGGTATTTCCTTTTTTGATACAAGAACAGAAAGGGAATTATAAATAAGTTCCCTGAGCTGTTCGGAGGCATTTTTTATAAGGTCAGACATTTAATTTAAATTCCTTTCATCAGTTTTGATTAAAATTCTGTATTCTGATAATAATTTCATTGTCGGAGAGATATGCTGAATTGAGGTCAAGAGTATATTTGAGAGCAAGTTCTCCGGAAGTTTCTATATTGTTTTTTATGAACTGTGTCATAATTCCAATCTGAAAATCCCCGTAGGGAGTTCCGTAATGGCAGTAATGCTTTTTATCTTTTTCGAGCATAATATTTGAATTTGCAGTACCTGTTCTTACTATGCTTGCGGAATTGTTTCCGTCAACGGTTATAGTAGTAACAGAACCCTCAAAGCCTGTTGCGGGAGTATCTTCATATCTGAATGTATATGTATCATTCTGACGGTTATATAAAGCCTTTGTAAAGAGTTCGGTTTCACTTTTTTCGCCGTCCTGATTTATGATACTTCTTAGTGAAATCATAACGTTGTTTTTCATCTTTTCACCGCCGTTTTATTTTATACTGCTGAAAACTTCGCCCGAAACATCGTGACCGAGGAATATTCTTGCAGTATCGCCGAAAAGTTCGGTGCTGTCACTGACATAGAAAGTATTTTTCCCCTTTTCGGTACTTCCGGAGAGAAGATTTTTTTCGCTCAGGCATTTTTTGGCATACTTTGCGGATTCCGCACCGGTATCAATAAGAGTAACATTATCGCCCATATAGTCGGCAATTATATCTTTTATGATAGGGTAGTGGGTACAGCCGAGAATAAGCGTATCTACACCGGCTTTTTTGATAGGTTCGAGATATTCTTCTGCAACGAGTTTAGTGACCTTGTTTTCACGGTCGATATAGCCGTTTTCAACGAGATGTACGAAAAGCGGACAGGGATTTGCAAATACCTGAGTACCGGGACGCATAGCCTCAACAGTTTTCTTGAATGAACCGCTTCTGATTGTTGCGGGAGTGCCGATTATACCGATTTTACCGTTTCTGGTAGCATTGCAGGCACTTTTTGAAGCGGGAATGAGTACGCCTGTAAAGGGAATACCGTCAATATCGGATATATCGCCTATAACTGAACTTACAGTACCGCAGGCAGCAATAATCATTTTGATGTCGTGTTTTCTGAGAAATTCTATATCTTCATTTGCATACCGGAGAACGGTGTTCCGGCTTCTTGAACCGTATGGTATTCTTGCAGTATCTCCGAAGTATATTATATTTTCATTCGGAAGAATTTTATTCAGTTCCCTTACGGCAGTAAGACCGCCAAGACCGGAATCAAATACGCCTATGGCATTATTATCCATTCAAAATCTCCTTTAATAGTTTTTTTCGGAATTTTCAATAGCCTGTTCAATAAGCTTGTCAACGAGATATGACTGGCTCATTCCAAGATTTTCCATAAGCTTAGGGTACATGCTTATTGAAGTAAATCCGGGGAGAGTATTGATTTCGTTGAGATAGAGTATTCCGTCATCAGTGAGGAAGAAATCGACTCTTGAAAGACCCTTACAGCCGAGGCATTTATAAGCTTTTATTGCAGTTTCACGTATTTCAGCCATTTTTCTGTCGTCAATTCTTGCAGGAATATAAAGCTTTGAGGGGCTGTCATATTTTGCGTCATAGTCATAGAAATCGTTGCACGCTTCAATTTCGCCGGCATATGATGCGAAAGGTGAATCATATCCGAATACGGCAACTTCAAGTTCCTTGCCCTTTATAAATTCCTCAACAACTACTTTATTGTCGTGAGAGAACGCAACTTTTACAGCTTCTTCGAGTTCAGAAAGGTTTGTAGCCTTGTTTATTCCTATTGATGAACCGGCATTTGCAGGCTTGACGAAAAGCGGAAATCCGAGAGAATGGGCAATTTTTTCGCATTTTTCTTCAAGATGATTTATTTCTCTCTGTGTGATGAGTTTCCATTTAGCCGTTTTTATACCGCAGTGGTCAAGAACGATGTGAGTATGTGATTTATCCATACAGGACGCTGACGCAAGCAGTCCGCAACCGACATACGGGAGTTTTGCCATATCGAGAAGTCCCTGAAGTGAACCGTCCTCTCCGTTTCTTCCGTGGAGGACAGGGAATACAACATCAATTTTTCTTACTGAAACGCTGTTATTTTCGATAATAATTATACCTTTATGAATTGGGTCGGGTGAAATTATAGCAGTAGTACAGTCGGGATTGTGTTCCCACTGACCGTTTGCAATAGATTCAACATCACCTGGGTAATAGAGCCATCTTCCGGTTTTGGTAATTCCGATACAGGTAATTTCATATTTGTCTTTCGGAATACTTTTGATAACGTTTGTGGCAGATATAAGAGAAATATTATGCTCGCTTGAAGCACCGCCGAATAAAACCGCAACTTTAGTTTTTGCCATAAAAATTTACTCCTTTGGGAAAACATACTTTTTTTGTATCTTGTATCAATAATTTTATCACATTTCACAAAAAACTTCAAGTATTTTTTGTGAAAATAAAATGAAACGTGTAAATTTTAAAAAATTACTCTAAAAATCCAACAATTTTCAACAGATTTTTTTGTTGATTTTCACATATTTACCGCAAGGCTGTTTGTCGTCATTATATTATATTTATCAAAATAGCTGTATATTACAGGATTGACAAGCTGTATAAAAAAGCTATATAATAATTCGGGAGGGATTTTTTTATGAAAAAAATTATTTTTTTTGATATTGACGGTACACTTATAAGCGAGGACGAAAATGCATATCTTCCGGAAAGCACTCTGAAAGCCATTTCCCTTGCAAGAAAAAACGGCTGTTATACTTATATAAATACCGGCAGAACGATATGCAATATCGAAAAGAGAATACGTGATATAGGCTTTGACGGATATATCTGCGGTTGCGGTACTTATATCGAACATCAGGGGAAAAATATATTCTATCATAAAACTCCCGATGATGTCTGCAGATTTATCGAAAATACCGTTAAAAAATGCCGTGCAGTTCCCGTATATGAGGGAAATAATGCTCTCTATTACGATGAAAAATTTCAGGACGATGAAAGAATAATTATGTTTATGAGGGAATTTCTCAAAAGAGGTGCATCATTTCTTAAAACGGGAGAAAATCCTGATTTCGGCTTTGATAAGTTTATAGTATGGGTTGATGAAAATACTGACAGGGAACTTTTTTATTCTTCTGTATCACAATATTATACTATGATTGACAGGGGAAACGGTCTTTTTGAAAATGTT
>JAEDMB010000010.1 GCA_016303235.1 Oscillospiraceae bacterium | reverse complement strand
TTTGAAACTGTACTCATTTTAACTTTACTCTGTTTTTGAGTTATCTGAATTTGATGGTTCCGTGAGAGTGAAATACCAAGTTCTTTTTTCCAAAATTTAATAACATTATCAAAATCGGTATCATTACTAATAATCACGATATTACATTTTGACTTTCCGACTAAATATCCAAGATAAGATCCAATATGTATATCTGCTGACTGTTTGCCAGCAGGTATTTCAATCATTTTTAGTTCTGCTGAACCATGATTAGCGATTTCAGCCATATCAATCTTGCGAGCATTTTGAGTGAAGAATATTATTATATGATCAGACTCTGTCATATTGTTACAGCCTACGAGTCCGTTACTCCCTACATTCTCGTAATCAACTAAATAATACGTGTTCATTTTATTAATATCCTTTTTGGTATACAAAAATTTATACAATTTGCCAACAAATCCACCCACTCAACCTACCCTTTATTTTACCAATTGAAAGCGTTAAAACTCTTGAGTGGGTATGAAAAAATTAAATGTGCAGAAATGATACTAAAAAATTTTCGTCTGTATATGGAAAATAAGCATATACACAATTTTGTCATAATTTCTGTGAATTATCAAAGATAAATTCCGTATGTGCATTTTGCATAATGCCATAAACCCCGTAGAATAGGCGTTTCCGAGCATTATTGCCTTGTCAGTAATACTACGCACTCAACGTGACTTGTTCTCGGGAACATATCCACGCCCCTGACTTTTTCAACAATATATCCGTTATCTGATAATATTCTGCAGTCTCTTGCGGAAGTAGAGGGGTTACAGGAAATCATAACCACACGTTCACATTCTGAATTTATAACAGATTCAAGTGTCAGAGAATCACAGCCCTTTCTGGGAGGGTCAAGAATAATAACATCGGGAGAATTATCAAGCATTGAGAAAATTTTTCCGGCATCACCGCATATAAATTCGGCATTTGAGATATTGTTTAAACCGGCATTATGCTTAGCATTTTCAACAGCCTGAGGAATAATTTCAATACCGGTAATTGATTTCGCCTTATCCGACATAGAAAGACCGATAGTACCTGCACCACAATAGAGGTCAAGAATATTTTTATTTTCGGGACTTGCATATTCTTCAGCAATTTTATATAGTTTTTCAGCCTGACAAGTATTTACCTGATAGAAAGAAAGAGGAGAAATTTCAATTTTATTTCCGCACATAATATCTGTAATGTAATCATTTCCCCATAAAGTAATACATTCGATTCCGGTTATTACGTTTGTTTTTTCGGAATTGATATTCATAATAATACTTTTTATATCGGGGAATCTATCAGTAAGAATACTGCAAAGTTTTTTAAATTCACGGGCAGTATTTTTTCTGACTACCAGACACAGCATAATCTGTTTTGTATGATAAGCCTGTCTTATATATATATGCCTTATTATTCCTGTATGCGTTTTTTCATCGTATACGGGGATTTTATTTTTATTCACATAATCAAGAACAGTATCGGCGATACTTTGAAAAATATCAGGCTGGAGCATACAGCTTTCAAGCGGAATTACCCTGTGACTTCTTGGGGAATAGAATCCGCATACTGCTTTTCCGTTTATTTTTGCAACGGGATACTGTGCTTTATTACGGTAACCGCATATATTATCGCAGGGCAGAAAAGGTTCAAATTCGGGTGAAAGATTATTCATTCTCTGAAAGGCATTTTTTACTGTTTCATCTTTGATACGACATTCAGCTTGATACGAGATATGACGGAATGTACAGCCTCCGCATTTACTTGAATATTCGCAGTCGGAATCAATTCTTTCCGGCGAGGGAGTTATTATTTCAAGTATGATTCCGAATGCGTAATTTTTAAGAACCTTTACAATTTTGCCGTTTATTTCGTCACCGGTAACAGCTCCGGAAACAAATACAACCATATCATCAACACGGCATACACCGTTTCCCTCGGCTGTCATATCAGTTATTAAAGCTCTGAACTGCTGATTTTTTTCAGGCATTCTGAAATATCCCCTTTCCTTTTCATAAGCTCATCGAAACGTGAAATATACTCATAAGGGAATTTATAATTGCGTTCCCTTGAAATTTTTCCGTCAGGAGTTACAAGCTTTGTTGATGCTGAACTTCCTGCACCGAGAATAGTCTGTGTTTCGTCCATAATATATATATTGTAATAGCTTTCAAATCCTTTTTTTGAGTAGCCGACATTTTCGAGATTATCGACTGTATTTTTCTGGCGGTAAAGATAATAAGGATTATATCCGTTAAGCATAAGCTTTTCTATACTGTAATCAACCATTTCTCCGATATTGTATTTATTGCGAAGATAATCCTTTCCGTTTTCGTAAAGACTTCCGGAACGTTTCAGCGTAAGCGTGTGAACGGTAATGCTTTCGGGGGCGAGAGATATTGCGGTATCAACCGAATTTTTAAAGCTTTCGGCAGTTTCATCTGGCAGACCTGCTATTAAATCCATATTTATATTTGAAAAGCCGATTTTTCTTGCGGTATTGTATGCATTTATTGTATCTTCAGCAGTATGCCGTCTGCCTATTTTTTTCAGAATTTCATTGTTGAATGTCTGCGGATTTATTGATATTCTGTCCGCACCGTATTCCTTTATTACACGGAGCTTTTCCTCTGTAATTGTATCGGCTCTGCCTGCCTCGAAATTATATTCACGGATACTATTCAAATCAAAGCTTTCCGAAACGGTTTTCATTATGGTTTCAATCTGTCCGGCTGAAATTGATGTAGGTGTGCCTCCTCCGAAATATATTGTATCTACTTTTATATTATTTTCCCTTACTATTTCAGAAATAATTCTGATTTCCCTGCAAAGACAGTCCACATAATCGGGTATAAGCTTAAATGCGGATTCTATTGAATGTGATACAAATGAACAGTAACTGCACCTTGTGGGGCAGAATGGTATTGATATATAGAGACTTACAGCTTTTCTGTCAATTTTTCTGAGTATGGGAATCTGATTTCTTGCCGTATCAAATGCAAGATTAAGCTTTTTCGGAGTTATTTCGTATTTTTCAGATAATTTTTTCTTTGCGGTATCTTCATCAAAGCCCGATTCAAGAAGTTCAACGGCTTTTTTTACGGGGCGTATTCCTGTCATAATACCCCACGGCGGATTAATTCCCGTAATTTTTTTAAGAGAATGAAACAAAAGACGGCAGAGTTCATGTTCACACTGTTCCGGACTTTCAGCAGTATAAGAAAGTTCCTGATACTGTCCCATATATTTGACACTGACTTTCAGATTCAGATTATCAGTTTCAGCAGATATATACTCATCAAGGGAATTTATATCAGATTTTGTATGCGTAAAGTCAAATCTTTCAGCGGGTATAAAAAGCTTTGCAACAGCTTCGATTTCGTATTTAAAATTATTTCCTGTTAAGATTATCGGCAGTTTCATAGATTCCTCATATACGGATTATTTTTTCTTTCGTTTCCGAGTGTTGTGGAGTCAGAGTGTCCGGGATATACTTTGTAATCGCCTTTAAGATTTTTTAATTTTTTCAGTGATTCACGCATTTCGTCAACATCTCCGCCGGGGTAGTCGGTTCTTCCCATAGATTCAAGGAAAAGCGTATCACCCGAAAATATTGTGTCTTCTGTTATATAGCATACACTTCCCTTAGTATGTCCTGCGGTATGCATAACGGTAAATCTAATATTGCCTGATTCAATAATATCCCCGTCATTTATTTCCGTATAGCTTTCGATTTTAATAACAGGTCTGCCAAAAAACGGTGCAAGTGACGAGCTTCCGCCCTCAAGCATTGTGGCATCTCCGGAATGTATATATACCGGAACTCCCGTTTCCTCCTGAACTTTTTTAACTCCCTCTGTATGGTCGAAATGTCCATGTGTCAGAAGTATTTTGTCAAGAGTCAGATTTTTTGATTTTATAAAATCAAGAAATACTTTAGGGTCTCCGCCTATATCAATTGCTATGCACTTATCCGGTGCAGTTTCCACTATATAGCAGTTTGTCGCAAGCTCTCCGAGATTGAGAGTATATATATTCATAAATAAGCTCCTTTCATGTATATTATTTTTATTTCTCCGCAAAATATATCCGGAGGTGATTTTGCTGTGAACAGAAAAACTATTGCAAAAGGTCTCGCTGTCGGAACTGTTGCGGGAATTGCATTTTATGGACTTTCCCAGTCATCTATGAACAAAAGACATTCCATTAAAAGAAATGCCGGAAAAGCTCTTAAAGCAGTCGGTTCCGTCATAGATGAAATAACATCTATGATGATGTGAGAATATTCGGGCGAACTGTGTTCGCCCTTACATATTCGTATTTTTTCTGTATCCGAGATAGCTTTCAAGAATTATCGTTGAGGCTACTGCGTCGACAATTGCCTTGCGTTTTTTACCTCTTGTATTTGTAACATTCAGATAATTATGTGCTGATACTGTTGTACAGCGTTCGTCCCATAGCTTTACGGGACAGCCTGTAATTTCAGCAAGCCTTTCCGCAAAAAGCTGACATTTTTCGGCACGTTCCCCTATTGTGTTATTCATATTTTTGGGATAGCCTACAACGATTTCCTGTGCATTTAATTCCTTTGCTTTTTCGGCAGTTTTTCGTATACATTCATCGAAATCCTTTTCCGAAATAACACAAACCGGTGATGCAAGAAGTTCGCTTTTATCACATACGGCTATTCCCGTTCTTGAATCCCCGAAATCCACTGACATTATTATCATAATATTCCTACTTTCTGCACCACTGTGAATATTTAAGCGTTGAATTTTCCTCCGAAAGATGTGAGCTGTCATTCAGATATATTATATCCGGCTTTAAATCATCATCAAATACTACTTCAGATACCGATGTATTATCCGCCCAGCCAATCTGCGACATATATGAAAGTGATTTTCCCATAAGATAACACTGATACGTCTTTATTGCACAGCCGTGGGATATTACGACAACAGTTTTATTCTGATTTTCCGAAATGATTTTATTCATAGCACTGACCATTCTGTTGTAAACATCTTTCATACTTTCGCCGTCAGGTGACTGAAAATTTTCCTGATTTTCTTTCCAGTCGTGAAACTCCTGAGGATATGCAACAGGCAAATCAGACCATTTTTTCCCCTGAAATCCTCCGGCATTTATTTCAGAAATTTCGGGTATTCTTATAAGTTCAAGGTGCTGATAGAAATTCACATACCTTGCAGTTTTTACAGCTCTTTTCAGAGGACTTGTATATATTCTGTCAAGAGTTATATTTTTAAAGCGTTCTTTGAGTTCCTCAAGCTGTTTAAGACCTTTCGGACTTACTTCAACATCAAGCGAACCCTGAAAAAATTCCTCAACATTGCCCATAGATTCCGCATGGCGTATTAAATATAATTTTACCATGGCTTTACGCTTCCGATTATTTCACGCACTGATTTTATATTCTTGCTGTCAAGCCATTCATTCATTTCATTTATGATTTTAACAGGTGCAAAAGGGTCAGTAAATATTGCTGCTCCGACCTGTACCGCTGAAGCTCCTGCCATCATAAGTTCAATCGCATCTTTACCGCTTGAAACTCCGCCCATACCTATAACGGGAATTTTTACTGCATTTGCTGTCTGCCACACCATTCTGACAGCTATCGGAAATACTGCACTTCCCGAAAGTCCTCCGACATTGTTTTTAAGTATCGGACGCTGTGTGTTTATATCTATACGCATACCGAGAAGCGTATTTATAAGAGATACGGCATCAGCTCCGGCTGATTCAACCGATTTCGCAATATCCGCAATGCTTGTAACGTTCGGAGAAAGCTTTACTATAAGCGGTTTTTTAGTAGCCTTTCTTACTTCTGCCGTAATGTTTTCCGCACTTGCACATGATGTTCCGAAAGCTGCACCGCCTTGCTTTACATTCGGACATGATATATTAAGCTCAATCATATGAACATCAGTTTTATCAAGCTTTTCCGCAATGGTTACACATTCCTCAACGGTTGAACCTGCTATATTTGCTATGATTACTGTATCTTTAGTCATAAGATTGGGAAGTTCGGTTTCTATAAAGTAATCTATTCCGGGATTCTGCAATCCTACTGAATTTAACATTCCTGACGGTGTTTCAGCAATTCTCGGGGAGGGATTTCCGTTTCTTCTTGTTATTGTAGTACCCTTTGTAGCAATTCCTCCGAGTTCTGACAACGGAAAAAGTTCCTCGTATTCTCTGCCGTATCCGAATACTCCCGATGCCGGAATTATCGGATTTTTAAAATCAACTCCGCATACATTTACTGATAAATCAGCCATTGAAAATTACCTCCTTTGCATTGAATACAGGGCCTTCCTTGCATACGTGTGCAAAATATTCCTCATCATTCTTTTTAGTTCTGCATGCACATACGAGACAAGCTCCGATTCCGCAACCCATACGCTCCTCAAGTGAAATTTCGCAGTATATATTTTTTTCAATTGCTTTTTTTGAAATATTTTTCAGCATTGGCATAGGTCCGCATGCATATACTGCATCGATTTTTTCAGAATTTATAATTTCTTCAAAAGGCTGTGTGACAAAGCCATGTATTCCGAGACTTCCGTCATCAGTACAGAGTACAGTTTCCGCACCTGTTGACCTGAAATCATTCTGAAGTATAACAGCGTCCGCACTTCTGAATCCTGTAATTACTGTTGCTTTACTGCCGTAAAAATCAGCAATCGGCAACATCGGGGGAGTTCCGATTCCACCGCCTATTAATATAACTTTTCTGAAATCCTGATTGAGTGTAAAGCCGTGACCTAAAGGTGCAAGCATATCTATTAAGCTTCCCTCATTGAGATGTGAGAGCATTTCTGTTCCCTCTCCCCTGATTTCAAAAACTATTCTCAGAGTACCTTTATTTTTATCTATTCCGCATATCGAAACAGGTCTGCGGAGCGTAAAGCCTTCGACTCTTATATGCACAAACTGTCCGGCTGTGGCAACTTCCGCAACTTCGGGACAGAGTATTTCAAAGCTGTATATATTTCTTGCTATTGCGGATTTTTTCAGTATAAGATATTTTCCCTGTGTGTATTTCAATTTATATCACCCTTTCCATAAACGTTCGGGCGGAAATTATTCCGCCCGTATTTTGTTATATTTTTGTTATGTCGACAAGTTCAACGTCATCAATGGTTCTGTTTGTAGCAAGAACGTTTGCCAATGCTCTTGCAGTATCAATAGCGGTAAGACTGCATATTGAACGTTCAACAGATTTTCTTCTGAGCTTAACGCTGTCTCTTGCGGGAAGTCTGCCCTTTGCGGAAGTAGAAATTACATAATGAATTTTACCGCTTTCGAGGAGTGTTATTGTATTCGGTTCAGGTTCGGAAATCTTTCTGACAAGATTCGTAGCTATCATATTTTTATTCAAATAGCTTGCAGTTCCGCTTGTACCGTAAAGCTCAAAGCCCATTCTTGAGAATTTATCCGCAATTGCAACGATTTCGCTCTTATCGGTATCACGTACGGATATAAATACACCGCCCTCTTTCTTGAGGTCATATCCCGCACCGACGAGACCTTTAAGAAGTGCATCTTCAAAAGTATGTGCAATTCCGAGACATTCACCTGTTGATTTCATTTCAGGGCCGAGCATTGTGTCAACGTCCTGAAGCTTTTCAAAGCTGAATACCGGTACTTTTACTGCAACATAGTCGCCTTCCGGATAGAGTCCGCTTTCGTAACCGAGTTCCTTAAGAGTTGCACCGAACATAATTTTTGTAGCAATATCAACCATAGGTATTCCTGTTACCTTGCTTATATACGGAACTGTTCTCGATGAACGTGGATTTACTTCAATTACATATACCTGATTATTATATACAACATACTGTATATTTACAAGTCCTATAACGTGAAGTTCCTTTGCAAGACGACCTGTATATTCTATAATGGTATCTCTGATTTTCTTTGAGAGGTTCTGTGCAGGGTATACGGAAATAGAGTCTCCGGAATGTACTCCGGCACGTTCGATATGTTCCATAATTCCGGGGATAAGGAAATCTTTTCCGTCACAGATTGCATCAACTTCAACTTCCGTACCCATCATGTATTTATCAATAAGCACAGGATTTTCAATCATATGGCTTGTAATGATTCCCATATACTCAACAACATCTGCCTCTGAATGAGCGATAATCATATTCTGACCGCCGAGAACGTATGACGGGCGGAGAAGTACCGGATAGCCGAGACTTTCAGCAGCCTTTACAGCTTCCTCGGTAGTCATTACCGTATGACCGCACGGTCTTGGTATACCACACTTTTCAAGAACTTCATCAAAACGCTCTCTGTCCTCTGCTGCGTCAATCATATCTGCTGATGTTCCGAGAATATTTACTCCCATATCCGCAAGATGTCTTGTAAGCTTGATTGCTGTCTGTCCGCCGAACTGTACCACTACGCCGTAAGGCTTTTCAGTAGCTATGATAGATGATACGTCCTCTTTAGTGAGGGGGTCGAAATAAAGTCTGTCACCGGTATCGAAATCGGTTGAAACCGTTTCCGGATTGTTGTTGCATATAATAGCTTCATAGCCGAGTTCCTTAAGAGTCCATACGCAATGTACTGAACAGTAATCAAATTCGATACCCTGACCGATTCTTATAGGGCCTGAACCAAATACTATTACTTTCTTTTTGCCTGTATTTTTTCTTTCAATAAACTGCTCTGCTTCGTTTTCTTCATCAAAAGTAGAGTAGAAATAAGGAGTTTCAGCCTTGAACTCTCCGGCACATGTATCAACCATTTTGAATACTGCATCACGGTGTATCGGGCATTTCTGACCTGACATTCTTTCTATTGTTGAATCAAGATAGCCATACTGTTTAGCAGTATTGTATTTTTCAACAGTAAGTTCGCCGTCAGCAAGCCACTTTTCAAGATTTACAAGGTTCATAAGCTTATTTAAGAACCATTTGTCAATCATAGTAAGCTTGTGAATTTCATCTATTGACACTCCACGCTTGAGAGCCTCATATACCTGAAATGCTCTTTCATCATCAACAGTATGGAGCATCTGCATAATTTCGGCAGTAGATTTCTTTTCAAGCTTTTTCAGATTCATTGAATCAAGTCCAAGCTCTATTGAACGTACAGCCTTCATCATAGCCTGTTCAAAGCTTGTACCGATAGCCATTACTTCACCGGTAGCCTTCATCTGAGTTCCGAGAGTTCTCTTTGCATATACAAACTTGTCAAATGCCCACTTAGGAAACTTGATTACTACATAGTCGAGAGCAGGTTCAAAGCAGGCATATGTTTTTCCTGTTACCTGATTTATGATTTCATCAAGTGTATAACCGATAGCTATTTTTGTTGCAACCTTTGCAATAGGATATCCTGTTGCCTTTGATGCAAGTGCTGATGAACGTGAAACTCTGGGGTTTACTTCAATTACAGCGTACTCGAAGCTCGTGGGGTGAAGTGCAAACTGACAGTTACAGCCTCCCTCGACTTTGAGTTCTGAAATAATGTTTATCGCAGCTGTTCTTAACATCTGATATTCTCTGTCGGATAAAGTTACGGCAGGAGCTATAACTATACTGTCACCGGTATGGATTCCGACAGGGTCGAAGTTTTCCATTGAGCAGACTGTAATTACATTACCTTTACGGTCACGGATTACTTCAAATTCGATTTCTTTCCAGCCACTTATACATTTTTCAATAAGTACCTGTGTAATCGGTGAAAGTCTGAGACCGTTTTTGGATATATCACGGAGTTCCTCCTCATTGTTTGCGATGCCACCGCCTGTTCCACCGAGAGTAAATGCAGGTCTTACTATTACCGGATAACCGATAGTTTCCGCAAAGTCAACGGCATCGTCAATAGTTTCAACAACCTTTGACGGAATACATGGTTCACCTATTTTTTCCATTGTGTCCTTGAATGCCTGACGGTCTTCAGCCTTGTGGATAGTTTCGGGAACTGCACCTAAAAGCTTTACATTATGGGATTCAAGAAATCCCTCTTCAGCAAGCTGCATTGAAAGGGTAAGACCTGTCTGCCCTCCGAGTGTTGAAAGAACGCTGTCAGGCTTTTCAATTTCGATTACTCTCTTTACAACGTCAAGAGTCAGAGGCTCGATATATATTTTATCTGCCATTGCCTTATCGGTCATAATAGTAGCAGGGTTTGAATTTATGAGGACTACTTCAAGCCCCTCCTGTTTCAAAGCACGGCATGCCTGAGCTCCGGCATAGTCAAATTCGGCAGCCTGTCCTATTATGATTGGCCCTGAACCGATAACAAGAACTTTCTTTATATCACTTCTCAACGGCATTTTACTTTTCCTCCTTGTTCATTCTGGAAATAAATTCATCAAACAGATAAGCTGTATCGAGAGGTCCTCCGTGTGCTTCGGGGTGGAACTGTACTGTAAAGGCATTTGAATTTTTATACTTTATACCCTCACATGTTTTATCGTTTGCGTTTATATGCGATACGCTTGCGATTGATTCGTCTATGCTGTCACCTACTACTGCATAACCGTGATTCTGGCTTGTGACGTATGTTTTACCGCTTTCCAAATCGATAACAGGCTGATTTGCACCTCTGTGACCGTATTTAAGTTTTTCAGTCTTTCCGCCGTGTGCAAGAGCCATAAGCTGATGACCGAGACATATTCCGAAAATCGGTATACCAAGCTTTACGATTTCTTTAAGATTTTCGATAATTTCAACGTTTTCGGCAGGATTTCCGGGGCCGTTTGAAAGCATTATTCCGTCCGGAGAGAGAGACTTTATTTCATCGGCTGTTGTATATGCCGGAACTACTATAACTTCACAGCCACGCTTTACAAGCTCATTTCTGATATTTCTCTTATATCCGAAATCCATAAGAACTACTCTGTATTTCGGATTTTCTTCAGAGTATGTAAAGTTCTTATTGGCTGTTACGGACTTTACGGCATTTTTTATTTCATATGCCTTGATTTTTTCAAGAAATTCATCTTTCTTTTCATAGACGTTTTCAGTTGTAATAACGCCGTTCATAACGCCCGCCTCACGGATTGTTCTTGTAAGACGTCTTGTATCTATATTATGCAGACCGATTATATTTTCCTTTTCAAGAAATGAATTTATATCGCCCTCCATACGGAAATTTGACGGAGCATTGCACCATTCCCTTACTATATAACCGCTTACATATGATTTATCGGATTCCTTGTCAGCTTCATTTACACCATAGTTTCCGATTAACGGAAATGTCTGTGTTACTATCTGACCGTAATAGCTCGGGTCAGTGAGAGTTTCCTCATATCCTGTAAGGCTTGTTGTGAATACAACTTCCCCTATTACTGTACCTTTTGCACCAAAGCTTCTGCCCTCGAATATCTGACCGTTGGCAAGAAGAAGATATGCCTTTTCGCTCTGATTAAATAATGACATTGTACCATTCCTTTCATTATCAAGCATTATATATATGCTGTGATGTCGTCCCTCATTCTGATGACCTCACGGCGTGAAGCCTTTGCAAAGTCACGTTCATCACAGCCTTCCTTTTTGTATGCACACATAACGGCTCTGGAAGAATTTACTATCGCTCCCATACCGTTTCCGTCAAAAGCACCTGCGATTCCCTTTGCACCTCCGCCCTGAGCTCCGTATCCGGGGACAAGGAACATTGTATGCGGTAAACGCTTGCGGAGTTCGGAAAGCTGTTCGGGATAAGTAGCACCAACTACCGCACCGACACTTGAATATCCGTATTTACCTATCTGTTCACTTCCCCATTTTTCGCACATATCGCCCATTATAGCATATACGGGAACACCGTCAATCAGTTTGTCCTGAAGTTCACCGCTTGAGGGATTGGAAGTCTTTACAAGCACAAATATTCCTCTGTCACGTTCCTTGCATACCTTAAGCAGAGGAGATATTCCGTCTGTTCCGAGATAGCCGTTTACTGTAAGAGCATCAGCTCCGAAAGGTTCAAAATCGTTTTCGCCTATTCTTACAGTACCGAGATGAGCATTTGTATATGCCTCCATAGTAGCACCTATATCGTTTCTTTTGCCGTCAGTGATTACATACATACCCTTGAGTTTGGCATATCTGATAGTTCTTTCAAGAGTTTTCATACCGTGATGACCGTACATTTCATAATATGCCGACTGCGGTTTAATAGCAGGTACTATATCACATATTTCGTCAATAATCATCTGATTGAATTTGAGTATAGCCTTTGCCGCTGCTTTAAGACTCCAGCCGTCCTCCTCGAGATATTTTTTCTGAATAAATTCCGGAACATATTCAAGCTTAGGGTCAAGACCAACTACACTTGGATTTCCTGTTTCTTTAATTTTTTCAATAAGTCTGTCAAATGACATATTATTATCCCTCACATTTCATTATATCTTATTTTACCATTAGTAACAGTCATCAGAGGCTTTCCCTTCAGAGTCATACCCTTGAAAACAGTATTTTTTGACTTTGAATGTAATTTTTCGGGTTCAACAGTCCATACTCTTTCCAAATCAACGACAGTAAAGTCAGCACATTCTCCCTCTTTTATGTCATGTATTTCAAGACCGAGAATTTTCCTCGGATTTACTGACATAAGCTCAATAACTCTCTGAAGTGAAATTTTACCTGTATGGTAAAGGGCTGTAAGAGTTGCAGAAAGTGATGTTTCCAGTCCCACAACTCCGTTAGGAGCTTTTGAGAATATTTTTTTCTCCTCTGCCGTATGGGGAGCGTGGTCAGTAACAATACAATCAACAGTACCGTCAATAATTCCCTCTATGACAGCATTGACATCATTCTGAGTTCTGAGAGGAGGATTCATTCTGAAATCGGCATCTTTGGCAAGGAGTTTTTCGTCTGTAAGCATAAAGTAATGCGGACATGTTTCGCATGTTACTTTTATACCCTTTTTCTTTGCCTGACGGATAATTTCAATGCTTTCTGCCGTACTTACATGGGCAATGTGTATTCTTGCGTTGACACTTTCTGCAAGAATAATTTCCCTTGCTGTGATAGTGTTTTCAGATGCCCTGTCCATACCCTTGACATTGAGTTTTTCGGAAATTACTCCCTTATTCATAATTCCGCCGTTGATTATTGACAAATCCTCACAATGCGAAGTTATAAGAAGATTGTTTTTATTTGTAAGTTCAAGAGCCTTTCTCATAAGCTCAGCATTTTCAACAGGTCTGCCGTCATCTGAAAGTGCTGAAGCTCCGGCATTTTTAAGTTCTTCATAGTTGCAGAGTTCATTTCCTTTCATACCTTTTGTAATGCATACTGTCTGATGAACTTCAACTCCTGTATCCCTTGCCTTATCGTATATATATTTCAGAGTTTCCGGATTATCAACAGGCGGATTCGTGTTAGGCATACAGAGTACACCTGTTACACCTCCGGCAAGTGCGGAACGTGTACCGGTCAATATATCCTCTTTGTGAGTAAATCCGGGGTCACGGAAATGCACATGCATATCGAAAAGTCCTGTAATAACATTAAGTCCTGTGCAGTCAAAAATTTCCGTATTTTCTTCGGAAATATTTTTTCCGATTTTTTTAATAATGCCCTCACAGACATATATATCGCATGGTTCTTTACTGTCTTTGATTTTCACATTTTTCAGAATAAAATTATCAGTCATAAATCCTCCTAACAAATCCCAAAAAAAACGCTTGCAAGGTCGACAGGCAAGCGGAAATCGTCAAAATCACAGAAAACTCTGCAAGATATTATAATCAAACGCCTTGTCAACCTAACGGGCGGGGCTAACTTAAAGGGATTTTTCATTAACATTCATTATAACATATTAATAATATTTTGTCCAGTAGTTTAAGAGAAAATTCAAATAAAAAAATATTTTGATTTAGTACCTGATATTAACACGGAAAATTCATGAAATTATCACAGAATATTCAATACAGTTTTCAGATTCTGCATATAATATATATACAGGATATCAGATTTAAAAACGGAGGAATTAATATGAAAACATGTGACCACTATATACTCGCAAAGGAAATTGCCGGAACTTTTAAGAATTTCGGTGGGAAGCTTAAAAAATTTGTTTTTATAGCAGGCTGTATCGCTCCCGATATGAACCCTTTCACATATATAAAGGGGCATATGTTCAGCGACCGTCATAAGTTTCTTGAAAAGGTTCTCAAATCCGGAAAGGTTTCAGCCTACAATATGGGAATTATGATTCACTATATAGGCGATTGCTTTACATTTCCGCACAATTCCGGATTCAAGGGAAATCTCAATGAACATCTTGAATATGAAAACCGTCTGCACAGCTTTATAAACAGTGATTTCAGCCGTTTTGCGGGAAAGATTAAAATTCCGGAAAAGCTTTCTCTTTCGGAACTTTTCAGAACACTTCACGATGAATATACAGCAAGTGCAAAAACGCTTGAAAATGACTGCCGTTATATATATACAGTATGCGTTGAAATTGCCGGCAGACTTATCGGACAACCAGAATTGCAGTAATAAGGACGGAATTTTTTTATCCGTCCTGTTTTCCGAGATATTTTAATAAATCAGGCATTTCTTTCATTGCAACATCATAGCCGTGCTTATATAATGCGGTAAGCTTTTTTGTATCCGATTCAGTACGCCTGACATTCATAGTAGTTTCGGGAGCTATTACGAATACTTTTCCCTGTTTTTCAAGTTCCGCAAGTTTTTCAACGCATTTGTTGTAATTATCCGGTCTGCTGTAAGAAGCCTTTACAAATTCCGGATATTCCCTGTATCTTAATCCGACAAGCCTTGAAATATGTTCATCTTTTTTGCGGTAATTTCTTTCTCTTGTAAGGACTACTATATTTTTATCGCACCCCGAACGCATTGCCTGTTCATACGGTATTGAATCAGACATTCCGCCGTCAAGATACTTTTTACCGTTTATTTCTGCTATGGGGAAAAGCAGAGGCATTGAACATGATGCCCTCAGATACATAAATTTTCTGTCATCTCTCGGAACTTCAAGATATTCAGCTTTGCCTGTTTCGATATTCGTAACTGTTGCAACTGTATGACCTTTGAAATTTCTGTATTTTTCATAGTCAAAGGGTACAAGCTTATTCGGAATTTCATCGAATACAAAATCAAGGTTGTAAAAGCTCCTGTTATTATGGCTGAACATATGCCTGAATCCCTGATAGCGTTTGTCAGCTATATAATGACTGGCTATTTTGTAATTTCTTCCGTACTGTCCTGATGCATAGGTAAGACCGTATGCAATTCCGGCTGATGTTCCTATAATATAATCAGCGGTAATCTTATTTTTTATAAGAGCATCGATAACTCCGCACGAAAAAACGGTTCTGTTTGCACCGCCTTCAAAAGTTACTCCAAGCATATCAAATCAAACATTCTTTCTGCGGCATACAATTCCTACAAGGTCATTGCCGGCATTTGCTGAAATTGCCGCACCGATTTTAGAATAATATTCCGCTTTGTATCCGAATTTTTTAATCATTTCCTTTTCAAGCTGTTTTGCAAGAGTATCATTTTTTCCGGTAAGCATTATATAAGGAGTCTGGGGAGTCATTTCGGATTCGATACATTCCATAAGCTTAGGGATAATATTTTTGTCTCCTCTAATCTTTGACATTATTTTTGAACCGCCGTCAGCCATCTGAATAATGGGCTTTATTCCGAGAAGTTCTCCTGCAAAAGCTGCGGCAGCAGATATTCTTCCGGATTTCTTTGCATACTTTAAAGTCATAGGAACAAAATATGCTGCACTTTTGCTTGCCCATTCTTCAAGATATGCAACTATTTCCTTTGCATTTGAATCCGGCTTTTTTGCCTTTTTCGATGCCTCAAGCAGTGGATAGCCGTACATTGCTGTATATCCCTTTGAATCAACAACGTAAATATTAATTTTCCCCTTTGATTCGGGAATTTCTTCAAAAAGCATATCAATTGCCATAACGGAATTTTCATGAGTCTTTGAAGCTGTTGCGGATATGGACATATATATTATATCAGTATATCCCTGATTATATGCTTCTTTATAGGCTTCAAGAAATTCAAATGAAGTTACCTGAGAAGTTTTAGGAATTTCTGTACTTTTATCCATAAGCTCATAGACTTCGTCCTTTGACTTGTCAACAGTTTCACGGAAACTCAAATCATCTATTGAAATATTAAAGCTCATAAGCTTTATGCCTGCTTTCTGAAGTTCATCAAGTTCAAGGTCACAGGCGGAATCTGTCATTATAAGTATTTTTGGCATACTTTACCTCTTTTCACCAGTTATATTTTGTAAGCTTTCCCTCTGTGGAAAGTTCGGGATAGCCCCACTGCCTTAAAACTTCATAAACGCCTATTGCTACGGAGTTTGAAAGATTAAGACTCCTTAAATTATTACGCATTGGTATTCTGACACAATGCTTTTCGTTATTATAGAGAATTTCTTCGGGGATTCCCCTGTCCTCTCTGCCGAAAATCAGATATGAATTATCCGGATATTCAATATCGCTGTGAACGGAACGTCCCTTTGTAGTAAAATAAAAATATTCTCCGGAATTTTTTTCATAAAAATCATCTATATTATCATAGTATGATATATCAAGCTTATCCCAGTAATCAAGACCGGCTCTCTTCAGGTGCTTGTCGCTTATTTCAAAGCCGAATGGTCTTATAAGATGAAGCCTTGCACCCGTTACGGCACAGGTACGGGAAATATTTCCCGTATTCTGCGGTATCTGGGGTTCAAGAAGAACTATATTAAGATTGTGCATTTTTTATTCCTTTATTCAAAAAAAGATTTAAGATGATGCTCTGTCAACGGATATTACATCTCTTACACGTCTTAGCTTGTCAAAGAGATTTTTAAGCTGTTCAGTGCTTGCTACTTTTATTGTAGCCTCAAAAACTGCATTTCCGTTTTTGAGATTTCTTGATGATGAATGAACTATCGGGATTCTTGCCTCCGCAAGTATTTCTGATATATCACGCACAAGACCGACTCTGTCAAAGGCTGTAACTTCTATTCCGGTCTGAATTGATGAATTTGTTTTTGATGACCATCTGACATCATCACGCCATCTCGCAAGCTCCTCGGGTTTGTTTCTTTCGAGTGCAGAACGGTAATTTATACAGTTTTTAGTGTGAATTGACATTCCGTAACCTCTTGTTATAAAGCCCACTATATCATCGCCCGGCAGAGGATTACAGCACTGTGCAAATTTTACGGCATAATTGCTTATTCCGTCAAGAATTACTGTACCACCGTTGCCGGCATCAACAGTAATTACAGAGGGAGATTCAGCCGGTTCATTCTCATGCATTTTGAGATACTTGTCTTTAAGGCGTGGAATTATCTTTGAAAGAGTTATTCCTCCGTATCCCACTGAAGCATAAAAATCATCAATATTGTTGCAGTTGTGACGCTTGAAATCATCTGCAAGGAACTGCGGTCTTTCTTCTTCGGGAATGTTTATGCGGTATCTTTTAAATTCACGTTCAAGCTCAAGCTTGCCCTGTTCAATATTTTCCTCACGGCATTCACGCTTGAACCAGAGTCTTATTTTTGACCTTGCCTCATTTGTCTTTACGATTTTAAGCCATGCACGGTTAGGGCCTTTTGCGGGGTCTTTGCTTGTAATTATTTCGCATATCTGGCTTGTGCTGAGCTTATAGTCAAGCGGAACTATTTTTCCGTTGACTTTTGCACCGGTAGTTTTATGACCTATTTCGGTGTGTATCTTGTATGCAAAGTCAATTACTGTGGAATCAACGGGAAGTGTAATAGGTTTTCCCCCCGGAGTCATAACAACGATTTCTTCGGGAGCTAAATCTGTTTTTATTGCACGGACAATTTCCTCAACATCATCAGAAGCCTGCTGTGCCTCAATAATCTGACGAACCCACGCAAGACGCTGTTCCATTTTGTCACGTCCCTGAATACCCTCTTTATACTTCCAGTGTGCAGCGATTCCGTATTCAGCAGTTTCATGCATTTCCCATGTTCTTATCTGAACTTCAAACGGTATTCCCTCATGTCCGATTACAGTAGTGTGAATAGACTGGTAGCCGTTTGCTTTCGGATTTGATATATAATCCTTGAATCTGTCCGGAATCATTGTAAACATACTGTGTACCATTCCGAGAACGCCATAACATTCAGACTGTGTCGAAACAATTATTCTTACGGCATATTTGTCATATACTTCGTCGATATTCTTGCCTTTTACAAATACTTTCTTGTATATGCCGTATATGCTTTTCACACGGCCGTCAATTACCGGTTCACGCTGAAATGTTTCTGTTTTAAATCTTTCGGCAATCTGTTTTTTGATACTTTCTATAAAAGCCTCTCTCCTGTCTTTTTTCAGTTCAAGTATCTGTTCAATTTCGGAATATGCATAAGGGTCGAGATAGCGGAATGACAAATCCTCAAGCTCCTCCTTGACGGATTTTATTCCAAGGCGGTGAGCTATTGGAGCATATATATTCATAGTTTCAAGAGCCTTGTTACGCTGTTTAAATTCGGGGCGGTAGCAGAGTGTACGCATATTGTGAAGCCTGTCGCAGAGTTTTATAATCATTACTCTTATATCCTGTGACATTGCGAGGAGCATTTTTCTTACATTTTCAGCCTGTTGCTGTTCCTTGTCGAACATAGGCATTTTTGTAAGTTTTGTTACTCCGTCCACAAGCATTGCGACGTCCTGACCAAAACGCTTTTTAACATCGTCAAGAGTCGTGTCCGTATCTTCAACAACATCGTGGAGCATTGCGGCACATATTGTATCTGTATCCATTCCGAGGTCAAGAAGTATGAAAGATACTGCAAGGGGGTGTATTATATAGGGCTGTCCCGATGAACGAAACTGTCCTTCATGAGCCTTTTCGGCAAACTTGTATGCAGTAACAATCTTGCTTAAATCATATTGTCTGTCATTGGTCAGTATCTTCTGAATGAGCATATCAATAGTATAGTTGTCATCATATCTTTCATCAGTAGCGTCCATAATAAAAATCACCTTCCTGTTTTTTCTCTTAGCTTTTTAAGTATGGGAGCTGTTTCGAGATTTACTTTCCCGTCAGCTTTCAGGCGTTTAACTTTTTTTTCGGAATATATATAGTCAATAAGCTTAAGCTCGGCAAGAGCCTCTATTGCAACAAGGAATTTGCAGTAGTTAAGCTTTTCGGAAAATATCTGAGAATAAAGCATATCGGTATCAGTTCCGGATTCCGCAATTTTTCTGTATATCAGGGCAACTTCGTCACGTTCTGGATACATGGAATTATAATAATTCTGCGGAAGTTCCTCATCTCTCAGAAAACTTTCATAGATATGGAGTGCGTTTATTATCTTATTCTGATTTATTCCCTGCCTGCGGTAATCAATAACAAGTATATTTACACTGTCCCTGTTGTTGAAATGATTTATTTCAAGATTAACCGCAAAACTGTAATTCTGATTTACAAGTATTCCTGTTTTTTCGGGCGGTTTTCTGAAAATTTTTGCGTAAAGTTTTTTTCCTCCGTAATCAAGGCGTAGCATTGTATGCTTTCCCGCACCCATAGGTGAAATTTCCTCAACCGTTGCACCGTTTATAAGGAATATTGGCTTGTCATTTCCCTGACCGCAGGGTTCTATGAAATCAAGTCCCTTTATTCCTCTTAAAGTCATTTCATCAGGTTTTATTACATAATCAATATTATATGAGAATACAGGCATTTCACGGTGATTTATAAAAGCATATTCCTGTAACATGCTGTCAAATTTATCAGCCATTCCGCTTTTAATTGTAAATCCGCCTGCTCCCTGATGGCCTCCGAACTTTTCGAGACATTCTCCGCAATAGTTTAACGCTTTGAATACTGAAAATTCTCCGAAAGCTCTTGCTGAACCTCTTATTTCTCCATTTGATTCAGAGGCTATAAAACACGGTTTTCCGTAAAGTTCTTCTATTTTAGATGCAACAATGCCGATAACTCCGTGATTCCAGTCCTTTCCACAGAAAAAAAGCACTCTTTTTGACGCAAGACTTCTGTCGGAATTTACAAGACTGCATATTTCATCAGTTATAATCAATTCAGCCTTTTTACGGCTTTCATTGAGTGAATTAAGCTCCTGTGCAATAGAATGAGCCTCCTCCTCGTTTTCGGAAAGGAGAAGATTTACTGCTGTTTTCGGCGAACCAAATCTGCCGGAAGCATTTATTCGGGGTGAAAGCATAAACGCCATTGATGTGGAGTTTATTTTTTTACCGAGAAGTCCGCTTACTTCAAGAAGTGCTGTAAGTCCTGTGCGGTCAGTCTGTTCTATGAAATTCATTCCACGGCACACTATATATCTGTTTTCTCCCGAAAGGTCAACAACATCGGCAACAGTTGCCAGAGCTGTAAGGTCTGCAAACTGTTCAAGCGGTATTTCATAATTTCCGCCGTCGAGAGCAGATACAAGCTTTAAAACGACTCCCGCTCCGCAAAGATTTTTAAAAGGTGACATACAGTCCTTTCTGTGGGGGTCAATAACTGCCTCTGCCCTTGGAAGTATTTCCGGAGGCTGATGATGGTCAGTAATTACAAGCTCCATTCCGAGTTCATAAATAAGCTCCGCCTCTTTTACGGCTGAAATTCCGTTGTCGACCGTGATTATAAGCTTTGCACCCATATCAGCTATTTTTCTCACAGCATCGCAGTTAAGTCCGTATCCCTCGGAACGTTCGGGAATATAATATATTACGTCTGCACCCGCCTGACTAAGAAAAGTATAAAGAATTACTGTTGACATTATACCGTCGCAATCATAGTCGCCGTAAATGCAGATTTTAACAGATTCATCAATAGCACTGTTGATTTTTTCAACAGCCTTTTCCATATCCCTTATAAGAAAAGGGTCGGAAAGACATTCCGCCGAAAATTTTTCGCCTATGCTTTCCATACTGCAAAAGCCTCTTGAAACAAGCACCGGCACAAGCAGGGAAATCAATGCACTGTCCTGAAAGTTGTTTCTTAAAATTTCGGAATCCGGTTCTCTTGAAAGAAGTTCATCAAATACAGCCGTTTTAAGACATTCATCGTTTAAAAGTTCCCTCACAGCATTTTCATCGGCTTTTTTAATATTCCACTTTTTCACATTTTCACTCCCTTATCATATTTAATAACTCATTATAACATCTTTTTCATCATATTACAATAGGAAAAACAAAAAAAATTTCTCTCATAATTTGTATATAATCATATGATTGACATTTTTATGCGTTTCTGATATAATATCAGTATATTTTCTGATAAGGAAAGGAGTTTTTTTATGACTGAAACCTTGACCTCTGTTCTGACTGAAAATGCTGAAACTACTACGGAAATTCAGATTCCGAATGTAATGGAAAGTGTTGAAAATGCCTCATCACTTCTGACTTCCTTAACTGACAAATTTGTTTCCGCACTGCCGGTACTTTTATTTGCTGTTACAGTATTTTTCCTTGGAATAATTCTTTCAAAATTACTGCTTAAATTTACTGCAAAATTTGTGGAGCGTTCAAATATTGAAAATACTGCCGGAAGCTTTTTAATATCTCTTATAAGAGTTATGCTCTATATTCTTGTCGCAATAATTGCACTTTCTATATTAAACGTGCCTATGACTTCAATAGTAACTGTAATAGGTACTGCCGGAATTGCAATAGGTCTTGCACTTCAGAACAGCCTTTCAAATCTTGCCGGAGGATTTATAATTCTCTTTTCAAAGCCTTTCAAATCGGGCGACCTGATAGAAATTGACAATTCACTCGGAACGGTTGATTCAATCGGTATTCTTTATACAAAGATTATTACTCCTGATAATAAAAGCGTATTTATTCCGAACGGAAAAATTACCGATGCAAAAATTATAAATTACAGCGAAACTTCTACACGCCGTGTAGACCTTTCATTTGATATAAGCTACAATGACGATTTTGAAAAGGCTAAGAGCATAATAAGAAAGATTATTGAATCCGAACCGCTTATTCTCCGTGAACCCGAACCCCTTGTAAGAATGAATCAACAGAAAGAAAGTTCCCTCGGAATATGCGTTCAGGTATGGACTGCAAATGACAACTACTGGAAAGTATATTATAATCTTACGGAAAACGTGAAACTTGAATTTGATAAAAATGACATAGAAATCCCCTATAATCAGATTGATTTACATATAAAAGGAAAACAGGGGTAAAAAATATGCCTGAAAAGAAAACTGCTCCGAAAAAAAGAAAAAATCCAAAATACTTTTTCAGACGGCTTACTGCTTTTCTTCTGATAATTATTCTTATATGGTATTTCAACAACTATACAGTAAAAATCAGCAAAACTTACATAAATTCATCAAAGCTTACTTCTTCCGTAAAAATTGCCGTTCTCAGCGATTATCATGCCGAAAAGTACAGTATCAGCCCGAAAACCATTCTCAAAAAGATTAATGATATAAACCCCGATATTGTTTTTTTTCTCGGTGATATGTATTCCCGGAATACTGAACAGGAGAATATAGAAAAGGCTCAGTCCCTTATGATTGACACCGTAAAAGCCGGCTATGAAGTTTTTTTCGTTGCCGGTGAACATGATACTTCCGTTGAATATCTGAATATTCTCATGCAGAACGGTGTAAACGTTATGAATTATCAGACCGAAACTCTTGAAATAAGAGGAAACAATATCAGAATATACGGAATAAACAATGCCTATTTTTCAGACACTTTCAATCTTTCAAACGAATTTCAGCCTGACCCGTCATATTACAATATTCTTATGGCACATATCCCCATGTATGATTATTATAACGATTTCGGTGCAGACCTTACTCTTTGCGGTGATACTCACGGAGGTATGATTCAGTTGCCTTTCGGAATGGGTGCTGTATACGATTCCACTAATGACAAGTGGTTTCCGGAATTTTCAGAGGGAAGAAAAAATGTATACGACAAGGGACTTTTCAGTCTTTCCGAAAAGGATAAATATATGTTTATTACTTCCGGACTCGGAAACTATCCCGTTCCCGCAAGACTTAACAACAGACCGGAAATCGCTGTTATACAGCTGAATCCATATTAAAATATG
>JAEDMB010000121.1 GCA_016303235.1 Oscillospiraceae bacterium | reverse complement strand
TAAAAATAACCGGAATTTTTTTCATAAATAAAGCTTTAACAAAATTTTCAGAACCTGAATATAATAGCAGTATATCTGCATTGACTGGGAGGAAAATATGCTTACTGAAAATTATATATCGCAATCTCTTGAACTTCATTTGTTTTTCGGACGTATTATGAAAGAACATTCGCTGTTTCTGAAAGCGGGATTTACTCCGGCTAATCCGGATTTTTCCGCCAAAGCAGAATTTTATAAAAATGAATTTGAAAATCTGCTGAACCGTGCAGTATCCCTTTCAGACGGAAGAATCAGCGAAAATGTATTAAATTCAGATGAAATTGTAACTGATTTTACTCTTGAAGCCGAAAAACAGACTCAGAAATTAACCGGTATTCATATCAACAGCAGTATAACTCAAAAAGAATTGAATCTTAAATGCACTCATTGCCGTGAAACGTCAATAAGATTACTTCAGGTAAGAAATCTGAATACAAACGCTCTACGCCTCTTGAACGGTCTTATTTCTCTGAAAGAAAAAATTCTTGAAAGAGTTCTGAACTGTCAGATGTTTACTTTGAATTATCCGCTTTTGATTGAACATATTCTGAGAGAGGCAAAGCTATATAAAAAATATATAAAAATTCTGGAATCTGACGGAATTATTGATACCATTTCAATAAAGGAAAACGAATGTTTCTGGAATCAGATTATGATGGAACATGCACTTTTTATCCGTGGACTGCTTGACCCCTCCGAAACAGAACTTTTTAATTCCGCTGATAAATTTGCTGAAAATTATTCCGCCCTGCTGAAAAACTGTAATAATGCTCAGAATAAAACTCTTATTGCCGATTCACTGGCTGAAACCAAAAAATTCAGAGATTTCAAAACAGCAGGTGTCAAGGGAATAGAAAACTGTCAGATTCGTTCGCTTATACTTCCTCTGCTGGCTGACCACGTTCTCCGTGAGGCAAATCATTTCATAAGGATTCTCGAAAACTGAAATCAATACTCCCCTTCTGCAGGAATATTATCTGCAAAAGGGGAGTTTTTAATAAAATCAGTATTGAAATAATGTATATTTTATGATATAATATTATTGTCTTATGCCGGATTTCAATTTCTTTAAGGAGGTTTTTTATGAAATACAATTTTTACGGCTGGGAAAATGCTCTTGTCAGTCCGCAGAATAATATTTACCCTTTTATTAAAAATCCACGTGATTTATATGACGCACTCTCAAAAATATGGTGTGCTGAAACCTGTGCCCCGAGAATGAGGGACAAGTGGTCTCCGGATAACAAAACTCTCGGACAGTGTTCCATAACTGCATTTCTTGCACAGGATATTTTCGGCGGAAAAGTTTACGGAATACCACGTTCCGGCGGTAATTTCCACTGCTACAACGTAATCGGTGACTGCTGTTTTGACCTTACAAGCGAACAGTTCGGCGAGGAGGCAAAATCTCTTGTATATGAAAACAATCCCGAACAGTTCAGAGAAATTCATTTTGCAAAAGAGGAAAAACGTCTCCGTTATGAATTTCTCAGAAAAAAACTTGCGGAGTATTTATTATGAACCTGATGACTTTTATTATATTGATTTTGTTTCTTATTGCATTTATCAGCATTATGAACGAAAAATTTTTTCATATGCAGAATGATATTGCACTTCTGTTTTTCAGTCTGATTATAAGCCTTGTTCTTATATCTGCCGGATTTTTTTCCGGTTCAGAAGTTATAAAGGAAAAAATCAGTAATACAGGAAATTTCGGCTTTGAATCGTATCTTATGGATTTCGTTCTCTGCTTTATGCTTTTTGCGGGTGCAAGCAAGGTTAATATGAAAAAATTCAGGCAGAATATAAAGGCAATAAGTCTGCTTGCACTTCTTGCAACAATAGTATCATCGGCAGTTTATGGATTTCTTTTCCGGCTTTCAGCCTTTCTGATTGGTATTAATATGGATATATGGACATGTATTCTTTTAGGCTGTATAGTATCACCTACTGACCCAATTGCTGCCACGGGAATACTCAATAAACTGGGACTTTCAAAAAATGTTACTTCCGTTATAGAAAATGAATCCCTTTTCAATGACGGTACAGGCGTTGCACTTTTCGTATTCGTAAAAAGTATAGTAAGCCAAAATGGTGAGAGTAATTTTATACTCTTAATGCTGAAGGAGGTTCTCGGAGCTTTCGGCGTAGCTATTGCAGTATCCTTTATACTTTTCAGACTTCTTACTCTTTCGGGAAATCCTCTTAATCACCTGCTTATAAGCTTTATCGATGTTTCACTTGTCTATATGATATGCGAACATTCCGGATTTTCAGGCGTTATTGCATCGGTTGTATGCGGAATGTATTTTTCTTACAAAATGGACAGCATAAAAAGAAGAAGAATGGTTGAAGACCCTCACAATCTGTATATTATTTTCTGGGAGGTTGCAGATAATATTTTCAATTCCGTGCTTTTCGTTATGATTGGAATTTCTGTTCTTGACTTCACGCCTGCAAAAAAATTTCTTCTTCTGATACCTTCCGGAATTTTATGCGTAATTCTTTCGAGATTTGCCGGAACAGGAATTTCTGCTCTGCTTGTAGGCAAAAAACGTATTCCGAGCAGTTACAGCACTGCCGAATTTGTAACATTAATGACGTGGAGTGCATTAAAAGGCGGTCTCTCGCTTGCCCTTGCAATGAGTACGGCGGAATTTCTTTCCGAAGAAATTTATTTAACCGTAATGAATATAACATATATAACAATTTTCTTTACTGTTATAGTTCAGGGGCTTACTATAAAATCCGGATACAGTATGATTGAAAAACACAAGGCAAAGCGTATACGTGCGGAAAGCGAAAAGGCAAGATAATTTTTTTATTGCTTGGGCGGTCATTGACCGCCCTTTATTTTTTTGCGGACTGATAATATTTTTCTTTTTTGCGGAAATATTATATAAAAAGGAGATTTTTAAACTATGGAAAACAATAAATTTTCAATATTTTCTCCGCTGAATGGAACTGTGATTCCGCTTGAAAAAGTTCCCGACCCTGTTTTTTCCGATAAAGTACTTGGTGACGGGTGTGCGGTAATTCCAGCGGACGGAAAAATTTACAGTCCTGCTGACGGAGAAATTTCATCAGTTGCCGAAACAAAACACGCCTATGGAATTTCATCAGATAACGGTCTTGAAATTCTCATTCATTTCGGGCTTGATACTGTTTCTATGAAAGGCAGTGGCTTTATATCTCATGTTTCTGTCGGCGACAAAGTAAAAAAAGGTCAGCTTATTGCAGAAGCCGATATTGATTTGCTGAAAAAAAACAATATCAGTCTTGTAACTCCCGTGCTTGTCTGCGGAGGTGCGGACGGTCTGAATTTAAATACACCGAATGAAAATGTAAAATCGGGTGATTTGCTTATATCGCTTTCCGAAAAGTCAGAAACTCCTGAATATAAATCAAAAGAGAAAAAAAGCTTAAATTTTGATTTTCTCCAGAAGCTCGGAAAGGTTCTGATGACAGTTATTGCAGTTATGCCTGCTGCCGGACTTATGATAAGCATAGGAAAGCTCATCGCAATGGCTGGAACTGATATTTCCGCTGTTGTCACTGTCGGAAACGTTATGGAAAATATAGGCTGGGCAATTATAAGCAATCTCAATATCCTTTTTGCGTGTGCAATAGGAGGCTCGTGGGCTAAGGAAAAGGCAGGCGGTGCATTTGCGTCCGTCATTGCATTTATATTGATAAACAATATAACAGGTGTTATATTCGGTGTAACAAGCGATATGCTTAATAATCCCGATGCCGTTGTGTATTCGCTTTTCGGTCAGGAAATGCCCGTTGAAAGCTATTTTACATCTGTTCTTGACACTCCTGCTCTCAATATGGGAGTATTTATCGGCATTATATCGGGATTTCTCGGCGGTACTGTATACAATAAATTCTATAATTTCCGTAAGCTCCCCGATTCTCTTTCATTCTTCAATGGCAAACGCTTTGTGCCTTTAATGGTAATAATATGGTCTGTAATAGTTTCTCTGATACTTGCCGTATTATGGCCTTTTGTACAATCGGGAATAAATTCTTTCGGAATATGGATTGCAAATTCCTCCGATACTTCTCCAGTGCTTGCACCATTCATATACGGAACACTTGAAAGACTTCTTCTGCCGTTCGGACTTCATCATATGCTTACTATTCCTATGAACTATACTTCATTCGGCGGAACTTATGAAATTTTAACCGGTGCTAATGCAGGTGCAAAAGTATTCGGACAAGACCCTTTGTGGCTTGCATGGGTTACAGACCTCATAAATCTGAAAAATTCCGGAAATAATGCTGGATATCAGAATCTGCTTTCATCAGTAACTCCTGCACGATTTAAAGTCGGTCAGATGATTGGGGCAACAGGACTTCTTCTCGGAATTGCTCTTGCAATGTACCGCAGAACCGATTCGGACAAACGGAAAAAATACCGTTCAATGTTCTTTTCGGCAGGTCTCGCCGTATTTCTCACAGGCGTTACTGAACCTCTTGAATTTATGTTTATGTTCTGTGCAATTCCTCTCTATATCGTATATGCAGTTTTACAGGGGTGTGCGTTTGCACTTTCGGGAATTTTCAATCTCAGACTTCATTCTTTCGGAAATCTCGAATTTGCTACAAGAATCCCGATGTCATTAAAAGCAGGTCTCGGCGGTGATATTATAAACTTTCTGATTGCCGTTATTGTATTCTTTGTAATAGGTTACTTTACCGCATATTTTATGATTGGCAAATTCAGATTTGCAACCCCCGGCAGACTCGGAAATTATACTTCTGAAAATGACGATTTCGAAAAATCTTCATCAAAAAAATCAGGAGACGGTCAGCCCGAAAAAATAATTGAACTTCTCGGAGGACGTGAAAATATAGTTCTCGTTGATGCATGTATGACGAGACTGCGTGTTACCGTTAAAAATCCTGAACTTGTTGCAGATTCTGAAATGTGGAAAAATTACGGTGCTTTGGGACTTGTAAAAAAGGGAAACGGTATTCAGGCAATTTATGGAACTAAAGCAGATATTCTGAAATCCGATATCAATGATATTCTTTAAGGGGATTTTTCTATGAAGTTAATGACTCTCAATACTCACAGTCTTGCAGAAAAAAATTACAGACGCAAGCTTTATGAATTTACTGTTGCCGTTGCGGAGGAAAAACCCGATATAATAGCATTGCAGGAAGTAAATCAGACAAAAAATGCCGATACAGTTCAGACATCGGAGCTTGCAAATTACTTTCCCTGCAATGAAAAATTATTGATAAAAAAAGACAATCACGCATATAATGCCGTTAAAATCCTTGAAAAATCGGGAATATCTTACTATTGGACGTGGCTCGGAATAAAGCTCGGCTATGATAAATACGATGAGGGTATCGCTCTTATGAGCAGAACTCCCATAACTGAAATATTTTCCGGAACAATCAGTCAGAATGACAGCTATTACAACTGGAAAACACGCAAAATCATAGGAATAAAAACAGAAAAATTCCCAGATGAACGCTTTTACAGCGTTCATCTCGGGTGGTGGAACGACACGGAAGAACCTTTTCCGCAACAGTGGAAACGTCTTGAAAGTCATATCGGAAAAAATAATACAGTATGGCTTATGGGAGATTTCAACAATTCCGCTGAAATAAAAAATCAGGGCTATGATATGATTAAACAATCCGGCTGGTATGACTGCTATAATCTTGCCGAAAATAAAGACAGCGGATTTACTGTATGCAAATCAATTGACGGCTGGAGAGATAAAAAATCCGCTGAAAATATGCGTATTGATTATATTTTCTGCAACAGAAAAATTCCTGTAAAAAATTACCGTACTGTATTCAATAATATAAATTATCC